>CAYRHZ010000001.1:0-44439 GCA_964424295.1 uncultured Candidatus Saccharibacteria bacterium
AGATTTTGTTTGTGACCAAGCTGTACAAGTAGTACTGCGCGCGGAGAAAACAAAACCGAGAACAAAGAAATTTGCCAGTTTTTGGAAGCTTTAATAAAGTTTAACACCTATTACTTCTCTCACCTCATCCATCTTCTTCTCTGCCTTAGACTTTGCTTTTCTTCCTCCTTCTTTCAGTACTTCCATCACATGTTCTATATCAGCTTCTAGTTGTTCTCGTCTTTCTCGTAATGGTTTAATGAATGCTTTTAAGTCTACAATGAGTGCATCTTTAAGTGCTTTATATTTGCCTTTGTTTGCTTCGTACAAGTCTTTCAACTCTTCTTCTGTTTTAAGCAATCTATGTATTGCATAAACATTTTGCGGGATATCAGCCCCTGAATCTGTAACAATAGACATTACAGCTTTTTCAATTTCTTCGTCAGTCGCAAATAATGGAATAGTGTTTCCATAACTCTTAGACATTTTTTGACCATCTGTTCCTGGAACAACAGCAACATCATCTAAAATTTTAGGTTCTGGAAGTTTAAACACTTCTTTTTTAAATACATGATTAAACTTTTGCGCAGTGTCCCTAGTGTATTCAATATGTTGTTTTTGATCCTGACCAACTGGCACAACATCCGTGTCATACATCAAAATATCTGATGCCATCAGCATCGGATAATTAAATGTTCCAACACTTATTTCTTTATCTTTTGCTTCAGCATCTTTATATGCATGTGCACGTTCCAAGAAAGGCATAGTAGTAATACTGTCAAAAATCCATGTTAGTTCTGTGTGCTCAGAAACATCAGACTGCTTAAATATTACAGATTTCTGAGGGTCTAGTCCTAAAGCTAGATAGTCTAGTGCTAAATCTAGGATTCCTTGTTTCATCTCTTCCCCATTTTGTATAAAGTTTAGCGCGTGATAGTCAGCTAGCATAAAATAGCACTCGTACTCATTCTGCATATCAACGAACTGCTTCATAGCACCAAAATAGTTTCCAATATGTGGTCGTCCAGTAGGTTTTACTCCAGACAGCAAGATTTTTTTAGACATGTTGGTATTGTACCAGAAAAATATTACAAGAAAAACCCCGCGCCACATGGACGCGGGGTTTCCAAAGAACACAAATGAGCCTACTTCAAAGAACCCGTCTTCTGGTAGTTCTCCCAGACCGGAATCCACTCCTCACGAAGAAGACCAAGCTCAATCCTGTCCCAGTACTTGCCGTGACGGAACATCGCCTGACGCTTCTTACCTTCGATCTGGTAGCCACAACGCAGGCTGTAGTTAAGACTGCGCTCGTTGAAGGCGATGACGTCGGAGTTAATCCGACGAAGGTTCAGAGTATTGAAGGCGTAGTCGAGAAGCGCCATCTTGGCATCACTCCCGAACCCCTTGCCCCAGTACTCCTTGTCACCAATGAGAGCCCCCGTGGTCGCCACCCTGTTGACCCAGTCAATCCTGTGAAGGCCCATAAGGCCGATTGCCTTGCCCTCCTTGGTCACGATGACCAGGACGATGTTGTCCTTGTCCTTGCACAGCCCGTCCACCCAGTCTTCTTCAAACTTCTGTGTGGTAGGAACCACACTTGAGACGAACTGTCTGACTTCTGGATCGTTGATCCAGACAAGTATTTTCGGAATATCCTCCCGAGAAACTGGTCGAAGATTTGTTTTGTTGCCCAACAGGAACACAATGTTTTCGGTCGACATGGTGAGAGCCTCCTAAAGAACGAAAACTGCCTCAGCGTTATGCTGAGGCAGTTTATGGAACCCATTTAATGAAAGTTTAAATAAGAGATACATAGATTGCACCAGCAGAAATAGCTTCGCAAGAAACGAAGGTATTTAGTCCCATATTTTTTTGTGCAAATCTATGATTATTCATAGTGTTTATATATTAACATGTTTAAAATTAAAGTCAAATAGTTAAAATTTTGTATATGGTTAATCCCGCCGCAGTTCGCCCGCGACGGGATTGTTTCCAAAGTACAAAACTTGCAAAGAGCGAGGTTACTGACCGGCCTTCTTGCCGGTCATCAGAGCGTCAGGGGTGTTGCGACCCCTTGAGGGTAGTTGTGAACGAAGTGCTGCTCTGAATACGTTTGCACCTCGAGGCACAGTGGCTCCGCAGACCTGCTTAGTTTGAACGGCAGGCATAGGAGGTCGCACCACTTTCGGTCTCTGGTCGCCACTCAGGATTCGATCTTTCTTCCTGAGAAAGCAGACGGCCCTGCGACCGCAAAGAACCATGACGATTCCGTACCCTCGGTAGAACCTCGTGTCCCCCTTGAACCGGTCATCGAACTTCTGCTTGACGTGCGAGGCAACCGGCATGTATTCCTTCTCCGCCAAAAAGCTAGCAAAGTAGGCGTACATGTCCTTAGGTGGGCGACTATTCATGTCGCAAATCACCCGAGTGAACTGATCCAGGGTGCCGTTTTGCTGACAGCACATCAGGATGTTCTGGTCGCACTCGCAGAGCTGTGTGAATTTAACACCCAACTCATCTGCCATTCTCTTCACCGACTCCCTCTGTCACAGACCCTTCTGTGACTGAAAAATTGTACAATACTACCCAATTTTTGTCCAATATACTATTTCTTTAAATATGCTATCCAGAAATTTCTTTTATAAACTCTGTCATTCATCCTTGAATAGCTAGTTTTTTTCTCAATATGTAATACATTAAAATATTTCTGATATGTATCTAAAAAATCCTGTTTACTCCAAACTCTCTCCGTTACTCCTAGGTCAGGCATTATGTATGTATCTTTTTCTTTTCCAGGATGATTCTTTATTAAAAATTTTGCATTTTCATCCCCCTCTAGACAAAGAGCCTTCACAAAAAAATACCCACCGTCTTTTAAAACTCTACTTGATTCACTTAAATATACTTCCCTCTCTGCTTCTGTAAGCGAGTTTGAAGAAGTAACATCCAGCAAAATATCTACCGAGGTATCATCTGCTGGAAATTTTTCTCCAATACTTTGTTTAACATATTTTATATCGAGATTACCTTCTTTAGCATTTTGTTCTGATATTTCAATTGCTGTTTTTGAAATCTCTAAACCTACTGAATGAGCACCTAGCTCTGCAAAATAAAAACTGTTTCTCCCCGCGCCAGATCCCAAATCTAGCATGTTTGCCCCTTCAATAATCACCCCTTCTTCTTTTTTTAAAAATTTAACAAAACGAACCACATCAGACTGTGGCTTGTTATCTTTCGTAAGTAATTTTGATTTCCTGTATTCCCTATCCCAAACTTGTTCTTGTGCCATTTAATTTTTTGGTAATTCCAAATAGAATGTAGATCCTTTACCAACCCCCTCCGATTCCGCCCTAACACTTCCTTTGTGCGCCTCTACTACCCCCTTAACAAAGGCCAAACCATACCCTGTAGAATTTACGTTCATCTTTAATGACTCAGCACCTCTACCGCCAGACTTAAATAATTTTGTTTTATCTTCTGGAGAAATACCTACACCAGTATCCTTTATTGTCATAACTACTTTATCAGAAACTATTAAACTAACTTCAATACTTCCCTCTAGTGTGTAGTTTATAGAGTTGTCTATCATATTTTTTACAACCTCAGAAAGCTGTCTTTCATCTCCCCTTATTAAATAATCTCCCTTTGAAATTTCTAAAGAAATCTTTAGTCCTTTTTTCTCTGCGTATTCTTTCTGTTTTGCAAAAACAGTTTCAACAATTTCCCTGAAGTTAATATCTGTCATATCATAAGGTAATGTTCCGTTTTCCGCACTAGCTCCATGTAAGATACTTTGAACATAATCCACTCCCATGTTAGTCTCTTCAAGACCTTTTTGAAGTAGAGGTATTGCATCCGCTGGCATATTCCCGTAGTCATCAGTCAAAAGCTCTGCAAAAATATTTTTTGCGTTTCCAAAACGACCCTTAACCTGGTGGTTCATAAAATGAATAAGGTTAGACTGACCTAAGTTTGCTTTCTGCAAATCTTGTGCTAGTTTTTCTATGTTTTCACGAAGTGAAACCTCATTTAGCACACTTTTAATTAGGAATACTCCAATGATTAGTGTGACCAAGAACAGCAGTGAATTTATTATTTGATCTTCGAATGTTGTGGAGAAAAAGGCTCTTGCTAAAATAAAAACCCAGAGAGCAAACATTAAAACCTCTGTAACTACAACTTTCATATTAAACAAATGATGTCTTGTTATGGAGTAAGCAATTGAAGCCACCATACTAAATGAAAATAATGGTCCTAAATATATATACTTGTAATTTCCAAAAAATGGCAAAAACAAGTTAAAAACCATACCAAATATAAAACCAACCAATGTGCCATAAATTATGAATTTCAATTGATTCTTCTCATCCAGATTGCTTGTGTATACATAAGAAGTGATCAAAGAGTAATATGCGAGAACAACTAAAACTAGAAAATAGCCAGCGTAAATTAAATAACTGTTACTGTTAAATACAACATCCTTTCCCCAACTAGTACCAAACACCGTGTTGATTAAAAAATTTTTATCTGTAAACAATAAGCAAAGTAGTATAAACGGGAGCACAATTAACGCTTCAACTCTTTTGCTTGGAGATTTATTTAGAAAGATGTAAGAAAAGTACAGAAAAAAGGCCGGTATTCCAGCGGCAGAAATGTAGTAGAAATTTGCAAAATAAAGTGATGTAGAAAAATTAGCCTCTAGTAGAAAATATCCTAAACCAACAGCCCACATAGAAGCAAAGAGCACAAAAATAGAATATACAATATTTGTTTTGTCTCTTTTTCCGAAAAGAACAAAAAGGCTGAGTAGGCAATTAACTGTTGCTGTAACAAATAGTATTATAGTTTGATAATTCATATTTACTTCTTTGCAACTACCATGGCGTGAACTTTTAAAGGTTCATAAAAAGCTTTTATACTATTATACTCAAAACCTGCTTTATTAACTAGACCTCCTAACTCTTCGGCAGTCCTGTATATCATCGGCCAGTCAATTACGTTTGTGATAAACTTTTCTTCCGGATTATGACTAATATTTGAAGTAATTAGTACTCCGCCGGGTTGCAGTATCTTATATATTCCTTCAAAAATTTCTAGCACCTTTTCATCACTAAAATAATCTAGTAGCCCCACTATTTCAACCAAATCATATTTTTGTGCTGCTGAATTTCTTAAAAAAGACCCAGCTGAATCTTGTACCCAATTTAACTTGATGGGCAAATGACTTATGTGAACCGACATGTCTTTACTGTACTGGATTGCGTGCTCGCTCTTGTCTAGGAAAGTAATGGATAGTTTTGTGCCTTGTAAATAATGTCCATCCTTAACCACCTCAACTATCGCCCGAGAGGAGCCAGATGCAATGCTAATAATTTCAATATCTTTATCAAATTTTGAAATTGAACTTAAATGTTTTCTAAGTTCTCTTTTTACAAATTTTAAACGATTTCTAACTGCCTTAGAATTATTTACGTTGAACCATACATACTTAAAAAACTTCCCGCCGATTTTTTTTAGTGAAAAAAGATCACCTTTACTATACAAAACCTCTAATGCTTTATGGCTTGTAACATTATCAATTACGACTGCGGCCGAATTATTTGTTTTTCTAATTAATTTTTTGAAACCCTTCGGAAGTGAGTTTAAAACTGGTATAAAAAACAAATTAAATGCTGATTTAAGTGATGAATTCGTTTCTAAATTTAAGTCTGGATCATTATCAACATATGCACTTATTTTAATTTCGGATATTTCATTTTTCATCTTTGATACATATTATATAATAAACTTTAATATTTCAGAACTTCTTGTATCTTATCTAAAACCATTTGAGAAGTATTCCTATAATCCTCTAAAACTGGCTCAAGTGCAGTAGCAATTTCATTTTCTGTTAAGGGTTTTAGAATAGTAACTGTAACTTTTCTTTTTTTAGCAAAATAATCCATCCAACTTAAATTATAAAAAGTGTCAATAGCAACAGGCAGAACTGTTGCCCCTGTTTCATAAACCATATAACCTAACCCCCCTCGAGCCGGTGACAACTTCCCATCCTTTGTCATTTTTCCTTCTGGATATATTTGCACAGTGTGACCTTTTTCGAGTAAGTATATTTGATCTTCTAAAGATATTGAGTAGTCTTTGAAGCCCGAATGTACTGCATACCCACCAAAAAGCTGAAAGAAAGTTTGGCCATAAATATAGCTTCTCCAACCAAAAGTATTATATTTTATAGTTGGACTTGTGATGTAGTATATTGGGAAAAATCTTGAAAAAAATGGAAACACCATATGTATAGTCATTGTATCCATTTCCCCTGTATGGTTTGATGCTAGAATTATCGGACCCTTTAAACCCACTAAATTCTCCCTGCCTTTTATTTCCATATCAACAAAGAAACGATGTAAGGGATAGAAAACAATATATCCAATCTTCTGCATGATAATTGGAATATAATATTTAAATCTCCTTTTTTCCATATTCAATTGTTAGTTGTGAGAAACCAAACTAGTATTCACTTTCTCACGACACTCCACGGAACAAAATGATCTTCCATCATCCTCGCTACACTCTTCACAACAAATAAAATGCTTATTGCATCTCGGATATTTGCAATTCACATATCTCTCAGATTTTGTTTTACACAAATCACACTCGCCAACTACCACGTGCTTGTCTCCAACACCCTTTATTTCATCAAAGTCCATCGTAATTCTTTTATCAAAAACATACAGAGTCCCCTCAAACTCTTGTGCCGGATATTTTTCCATATATGTAACTATTCCTCCATCTAAATGATATGCGTCTTTGAAACCAAGATCTTGTAGGTAAGCTGATGCTTTTTCACAGCGCACGTCCCCTGTACAAACAGTAATCATAGGCTTGTCTGACATACTTTTTAACTGATCTAAAACATGAGGCACATCCCTAAAATTTTGCATGTTTTCTGGAATCATTGAACCCTTGAACCTCCCCACCTTAAACTCATAGTCATTACGCAAATCAACTATATAAAAATCCTCACCAACTTTTTTAGTTTGGAACCACTCTTTCAATTCTTCAGGTTTAATAATCTTACCCTTAGATTTAACTTCGTTAAGACTTTTTCCCAACGTTACTATTTCTTTTCTTGCTTTCACAGAAAGCTTTGGAAAAGCACTGCCTGTTCCCTGACTTCTTTTTATGTGTGTGCCTGCGAATCTCGGATCTTTGAAGTATTCCTCCAAATATTTTTCAGTATTCTCTGTAGTTCCTTCTACGGTAACGTTTATGCCCTCAGAAGCTGTGATGATTCTGCCTTTTAAACCGAGCTTTTCGCATAACGCCCTTTGCTCATCCCTTAATTTCTCAGGATTATCTATAGGGGTGTACTTATAAAACAATAGTATTGTATGTTTGGGTAACAAATCAGCCTGTTCCATGTTTATGAATTTATTTTATCACAAATAAATTAATTTATTTTGTTTGTGCAACTGTTTCGATAACGTCTCCCTCATTCAGTCCCGATAGAACTTCAACAAAACCATCTTGACCTCGGAGTCCAATAGTAATTGGAGTTTTTACGTATTCTTTACCTACAAGCTTCTGAACATATACCATGTCTCCTTCTTTCGTTAGTGCATATTCAGGAACAGTAAGTACGTCTTTTTTCTCACTAGTAATAAGTTCAAGTCTTGATGTAAGTCCTGATTTAATCTGTGGGTATTTCTCACTAAACGCAACTGTAACTTTGTAATTCACTACCCCATCAACTACAGTCTCACCAGGTTCAATATAAGAAACTTTTCCAGAGAATGTCTCTCCTGGGAATGCATCAAAGGTGATTATCACCTCATTTCCAACCATTACCTTTCCAATACTTACCTCTGAAACATTTGATTCTATCTCTAGATCACTGTCAGAAATAACTGTAACTACAACTTTTCCAGGCGTAACTATTTCTCCAACTTTTGCATCTTGTTTTGTTACTACACCATTTTGTGGAGATCTAAGAGTCATTTTACTAAGTTGAGCTTGAACACTCTCTACTTGTGCTTGGTTTTGCAAAACCTTGGCTTCTTGGGCCTTTATTACTTCTGGAGTACTACCACTTTTCTTAAGTGTTAGATTTTTCTCTGCTAAGGCAAGTTTTGACCTAGAAGAGTTCAGTGTTTCTCTTGCTGTAGTTACCGTAGACCTTGCAGAAGAAATAGAAGCTTTGTTGGCATCTACAGTTGCCTGCGTTACTCCACTAGAAGCTGACTGAGAATTTACCACAAGCGCAACGTTGTCTATTAGCCTTAACACTTCAGGTAAGTTTTTATCAATATCACCAACAGTCCATGTTTGGATTATAGTTTCTACAGCAGTTCGTCCAGAAATTATATTATTCTTAAGTTGGCCATCATTTACCACCAAACTAAACTGGGGATTATTTGTTTTTGGATTACTGAAAAACTGATCGACATTATTATTTATTGCATCAACAACTTTGTTTTGTAAATTTTTCTCAGCATCCTCCAAAGTCACTCTTGCATTTGCAACCTCTGTCTCTGAAACCGCTATATCTTCTGGTTTGCTACCTTTTTTAAGTTCTTCCAATCGAGCCTCTTCACTAGCAACATTTGCTTGTGCTTTTAGCAAATCAGCATAAAGAGCACTTTGATCTAGGCTCACCAATGCTTGACCTACAACCACTCGAGAACCCACTGAAACTGATGAAGTTCTAACTGTACCATTTACCTCAAAAGCAAGACTAGAATCTCTTATTGCCTTTGTGTTTCCATTTACAATAACTTTTTGAACTATATCAGATTTTTTTATGGTATATGAGTCTGTTTTAGAAGTACTCGGCGATAAAAACTTATACCCGATAAAAGCTAATACTAGCAAGATAAGTGCTGAAGTTTTTTTGTGGCTAACTATGTAATTTTTTATGTTTTGTATTTGTGTTTTCATGTTTTTATTTTTATTTTTTCTTATTCATTACATCCGAAACAATTTTACCGTCCGAAAGTTGTATCACCCTATCTGTCAACTCGGAATACTCTTTTTCGTGAGTCACCATGATTATAGTTTGACCCTGTCTATGCAATTCAATAAATGCATCTAGAACTTGATCGGAAGTTTCTGTATCTAGGTTTGCCGTAGGTTCATCTGCAAAAATAATTTTTGGATTATGAGCGATTGCTCTAGCTATAGAAACTCTTTGTTGTTGTCCTCCAGATAGTTTACTTGGAATGTTGTCCATTCTGTCGCCTAAACCGATTCTAACTAGAGAATCTTTTGCCTTTCTCTCGGCCTCCAACATTGTTTCCCCTTGCATTAAAAGAGGAAGTAGAACATTCTCCATAGCTGTTAACTCTGGAATAAGCGCATAATCCTGAAAAACATAACCTAACTTGTTTAGTCGAAATCTAGTTTTAGCTTCGTTATCTAGTTTTGAAATATCGATGTCATCAATCAATATTTCACCTGAGTTTGGGTTATCTAGAAGGCCTAGTTGGTAAAGCAGAGTAGACTTTCCAGAACCAGATCTTCCAGTAATTGCCAAAAACTGCCCTTGCGGAACAGACAAATCCAATCCTTTTAAAACAACCAATTCTGAATCTCCAGATTTGAATGATTTAACTAAATTCTTTACTTGTATTATTGAGTCTTGCATTTTTTTATTTAAAATTCATTATCTTTCAAACTATCTACCCAATATGGCATCTAGAGTATTTTGTTTTACAACTATTCTTGCAGGAATGTAGCCGGCAAAAATTGTGGCAATAAGCAGAAGTCCGGCACGCATTAAGGTATTTGAATATTCTGCAACAAGTATTCCATCACTAAACGGGAAGTTAATCGGGTGCGCGTCAATATATGGAACAAGAAAACCATACAAAATGGCCAAACCTAGTAAAACGCCCATGGTTGCATAAAGTATTGATTGTAATATGTATGAAAACTCAATTGCAGTAGAGTTTATTCCAATACCTTTTAAAATTCCAATAAATTTTCTTCGAGTAATTGCGTTGATGTATATAACGATAAATATTGTAATTGAAGCAACCACAAGTCCAATGGAACCGATAGCATTTCCTAGCAAGTTGAATGTAGCCTGTATATCTTTTAGAAACTTTGGCAAAGCTTCTTCGATAGTTTGAACTCGAGCACTTTCACCAACTCCAGAAGAAATTAGTGCTTGTTTTACAACCAATGAATCAACGCCATCATTTATCTTTATTGCAATCTCATCTACATTATAGTCATTTCTGCCAATAAGTGGCCGAAGCACAGAGTCCAGAATTACAACTCGATCATCAAAAGCACCTTTTCCTTTAATAATTCCTTTAACTGTAACTTCTTTTACATTTCCATTTACCTTAATTCGAACTCTCGAACCAACATCTACATTATCTAGCAAAAGCAAACCTGGGGCTTCAATAGGAAGGTACTTTTTCAAAGTGTTTGCACCAAGTAAAATACTATCAGTATCCTCGACTGTCAGCATTGAACCTGCAATTATCATGGAACTAATATTTGTAGTTTCTTCTTCTTTAACAGGGTCAACACCAGTAAAAGATGCGTTAGCGATATTGGCATCTTCTGTAAAATCGATTCTTTCTTTATATGTACCCTCGACGGTTCCACCCTCAACATATCGAACAGAATAAACTTTTGTCCAAGGCATGTTCTTTACAATCTCCACAACACTTGGACTATTTTCAATGTAAGTTTTCTTTGGAAGAGTGGAAATGAATATGTCTCCGGCATACTTTTCGCGAAAAAGGTCCGTAGAACTTTGAATCAGTCCAACGAGCACCCCTCGAACAACCACTAAGTTCAAGAAAGTAAGCATCATAATAAAAACAATAAGAGCGGTAGTCCCTATACTGCTTCCCCTTACTTGCCTATATGCGAGGAAAAAGCCGAGTTTTATTGAGGTTAAAAAGTTTTTAAACCTTTGAGCACGAGTAATTAACATCGTCCAATACTATCACAAAATAAGGGCTTAATCAAACCATACTAATTTAACCCCTTACAATTACCTCCAGGAGTGAAACCAGCACTTTTTGCCTCAGCAATAGAGCCAAATTTAACTTGATTTTCTGGTTTTATTCTCTTAACAGTTCCGCACCATGGAAAATAGTACTTTTTGCCACTTTTAGAGCCTATAACTGGACCATCTGTTTTTATATCTGGAGTACTGGTCAAAACCTCTCCACCCTGCCCAAAGACAGTCTTTGGGGAACTTGTAGATGAGTTTATGGCTGTAGCCGTCAGGTTTTGGTTTGGATAACCTATATTTATTGGAGTTTTCTCATTATTTACAACTGAAAGTCTGCCTAAACTAAAGAAAATAACCGCTATCGACAATAGGAGTAATAAGCCATAAAAAGGCTTGATTTTTTCCAAGCTTTGATTTATACTCATAAAACCTAATTTAACACACAATATGGCACATAAGAAATCCGCAGGTACATCAAAAAACGGTAGAGACTCAAATCCAAAATATCTTGGAGTTAAAATTACTGAAGGAGACAAAGCTATTGCTGGATCTATCTTGATAAGACAGCGAGGAACAGATGTTCTCCCTGGTAAAAATGTTGGTATGGGAAAGGATCACACTTTGTTTGCACTTACTCCGGGAACAGTAAAATTTGGAACTAAGAGAAAAATTCATTTCGATAACACTAGCCAAGTAAAGAAAATCGTCCACGTAATCTAAAGAAAAAACCTCCAATTGGAGGTTTTTTCTTAATTGATTTTTCTTAAAATTAATGTATAGTTGTCCTTTGGAGGCACAAGCCTGTGAGTTACTACCGGCACGACGACACCCCAGTTCGATGGACCGACCTTGCTATCAAGGTTCGTACCTGCCCCGACTGTGGCAACAGTTACACAGGAATAAGTCGGCACCACATAACGTGTCCAAAGAAGGAGGTCAAGAGAGTCGACGAAAAGAAACCTAGACCGGGAGGTGTAGGCAGTGACCTCATCTTCTTCGAATAGTTCCCCACCCGTCGCCCGAGGAAGACACACTTCCAAGGGCGATTCGTCATATATGACTAAAGGGCAAGAATATTTAATACAAACTCTGCTTTCTTACCCATGGCCTCAACAGTTATCTTGTGCTCACCTGTTTCTTTTATTGGCTTGTCTAAAATTATAGAATCAATATTCAAAGTAAGTCTGGTTGCCTTTGTTACCTCTTCAAAAACTCTTTCTCTTGTTACCCCAGCAAATAAATGACCTTTTTCATTCGCTTTTTCCTTTATGTCAATTTTTAGATTTCTGATAACTTCTAAATTTTTAAGCAGAAGTTCTTCCTGAATTTTTTTGTTAGTTAGATCGTTGGCCTTTAGCTGTTCAACTTTTGCAACAGCGTCTTTTGTGGCAATTTTTGCAAGACCCCGAGGTATGAGCATGTTTAAAGCATAGCCTTCAGCCACTTCTTTTATGTCGTACTTTCTACCCACCTTTGGAACATCCTTAAGTAATATTATTTTCATATTTTTATCCTATCACAAAACCAAAACTAGTCGAGGATAAAACTATTCTGCCAAGATTTCTAATGCCTTATTCAGTTGTGTGTCAGTCCCATCCTTCTTATAAGCCTCTTCATCTAGTTTTACCACCACGTCAGGAGTAAGCCCTCCGTTTGAGATAGAGTTTCCGTTTGGTGTAAGCCATCTAGCAATGGTTACTTTTAGCGAAGTGTCATCCGTAATATTTACAAGCTCCTGCACTGAACCTTTTCCAAAAGATTGTGCTCCCACTAGTTTCGCAACTCCGTGTTCACGTAGTGCTCCAGCCAGAATTTCTGATGCACTCGCAGAACCCCCATCTATAAGAATTATTAGTTTTAATTTATCATTGAAAACATTGTATCCCTTACTTCGGAATACTTGATTCATATTCTTATCTTTAAAGTCTTCTGAAACGATAACCTTTCCTGTAGGCAGAAACCATGACGCCATATCTTGTGCAGCCTCTAGATATCCTCCAGGGTTACCTCTCAAATCCAGAACTAGTTTATTTCTTCCTGATTCAATAAATTCACGTAGTGCATCTCTAAAAAGCCCTGGTGAAATTGCGGAGAAGCTATATAGTCTGACTATAAACACATCTCCCTTTGTCTCTGTGTCTACAGTAGGCATATTTATAACATCTCTAACCACACTTATTTCAAAAGGTTCCTTTATTCCCTGCCGAAGAAGAGTTAGCTTAACCGACGTTCCTTTCTTGCCACGTATTAGCTTTACGGCAGAATCAGCGGGAAGACTCGCTGTCTCAGTATCATCAACTTTCAATATCTTATCTCCCGCCTTTACTCCAGCTTTAAAAGCAGGAGCGCCTTTTATAGGAGCAATTACTGTAAGAATGTTATCTTTTGTACCAACTTCCATTCCCACTCCCTCTATCTGCCCACTTATTTGTTCATTAAATATTTTAGACTCAACTGGAGGGAAAAACATTGTGTAAGGATCTTCTAGAGACTTTACCATTCCACTTATGGCCCCATATACCCTAGCCTGATCTGAAACTCTGTCTGTTGTTGAGCTGTTCGTTGGAATAAATTTTTCGTTAACAACATTCCACGCCTTCCAAAAAGATGCAAAATCAACGTTTGAAGCAGTATCTGTTTTGTTAATTATAGTAGCAATCTTTTCCTCATCTGTCTTATAGCCCCTACCGTATGAGAATCCTAGATAAAAAACAATTGCGACACCCAATATCGCAACTAGAATATGATTTTTGTATTTTGAAAAATCTATCATTTTAAATATTATTGTAATTCTCTCAAAAAATACTATTATGGTCAAATAAAAGTTATTCGGATATAATGACAAAATATGAAAATAGAACTCCACAATACTCTGACTGGCAAAAAAGAAGAGTTTACTCCTATCAAAGCGGGTGAAGTTTCAATGTATAACTGTGGACCTACAGTTTACAATTACGCACACATCGGCAATCTTCGCTCTTATGTTTTTGCAGATACACTTCGACGAGTTTTTGAGTATAACAATTTAAAAGTAAACCAGGTTGTAAACGTTACTGATATCGGACATCTTTCTTCTGATAGTGATGATGGAGAAGATAAAATGACAAAAGCCTTAAAACGTGAAGGAAAACCACTTACACTAGAAGCAATGAGAGAGGTGGCGGATTTTTATTTTGAAAAATTTAAAGAAGACTTAACTTCTTTAAATATTGAAATGCCGGAGCATTTCCCATTTGCTTCGGACCATGTAAAAGAAGATATTGAATTAGTTCAAAAATTAGAAGACAAAGGTTTCACTTACAAAACTTCTGATGGAGTTTACTTTGATATTAAAAAATTTCCAGAATACGGAAAGCTAGGAAACATTAAAATATCTAATGATGCAGAATCTAGAATTGGTTTAAATCCTGAAAAAAGAAACCCCCAAGACTTCGCTGTTTGGAAATTTAATGAAGAGTTGGGATATGACGCGCCTTTTGGAAAAGGCTTTCCCGGATGGCACATAGAGTGTTCAGCAATGTCAGTAAAGTACCTTGGTCCAGAGTTTGATATTCACACAGGAGGTATAGACCATATCCCTGTTCACCACAACAATGAAATCGCTCAGTCTGTCTGTGCGGGAGACCCTTATGCAAAGTACTGGCTACATAACGCGCACCTAAACATTGGTGAAGACAAAATGGCAAAGTCGGGAGACAATTTTATTACTCTTGGAACACTAAAAGATAAAAAGGTTGATCCTCTTGCGCTTAGATATGTATTTCTTACAGCTAGATACTCTTCTCCTCTTCAATTTAGTTGGGAAACCTTGGGGGGTGCAGAAACTGCACTAAAAAGGATTAGACAAAAACTTTCTAAACTTCCAGATGGAGGCACCGTTGCAAATAGTGATTTTAATAAATTTGTTAACGATGACCTCGACACTCCGAAGGCGCTAGCATTAATATCTGAAATATTGAACAGTGAAAATATATCCGACGCAGACAAGAAAGCAACGATACTAGACTTTGACCGAGTCCTCGGTTTGCAACTAGATAAAATTGAAACTGTTGAAATCCCAGAAGAAGTCAAAAACTTAATACAACAAAGAGACACGGCTCGTGCAAATAAAGACTTCGCGAAGAGCGATGAACTTAGATTAGAAATTGAAAAACTAGGATTTGAGGTAAAAGACACAAAAGACGGCACCCAGGTAGTTTAGGCTAAATCCCCTCCTAATATCCCCACTTTCCACATATTGTTCATTGGTTTAATTTGAGCAAAAGCTTGCTAATAAGTTAGAATGTCCTCATGACAAATACACAGCGAGGCATGCGAGTACCTCCGCAAAATCTTGAATCAGAAATGGCACTGCTTGGTTCTATAATGCTACGACCAGAAGCCCTGTTTGATGTAATGGATATTATTTCTTCTGATTCTTTCTATTCTGAAAAACACAGAGTAATTTTTAGTTCAATGATGGAGCTTTTTCAAAAAAGATCTCCTATCGATCTATTGTCAGTTTCAAGCAAGTTAAAAGAAAAAGGTTGGCTAGACCAAATAGGCGGAAACACCTACCTTACGGAAATTGTAAATTCTGTTCCTTCTTCAGCAAACATTTCTTACTATGCAGAAATAGTTCAAAAGAAATATATGATGCGTAGACTCATTGAAGCCTCTGACCACATTTCTCAAGTGGGTTACGATGAAACAAAAGAACTGGAAGAGATTTTAGAAAGTGCAGAGAAAAAACTATTTGAAGTTACAAACTTTAATACTTCTCACAAATTTGTTCCCATTAAAGAGGAACTAGCTGAGGCATGGGAAAGATTGGAAAAACTTCACTCCGGAGAAAACGAAATGCGTGGAATTTCTACAGGATTTGCAGACATAGATCATAAGCTAGCCGGGTTTCAAAAGTCCGATCTTATTATTCTTGCAGCTCGACCTTCAATGGGTAAAACTTCCCTCGCCCTAGACATTGCCAGACAAGCGGCAGTAAACCACGGCATTACTGTTGGAATATTTTCTCTAGAAATGAGTTCTCAGCAACTTGTAGATAGAATGCTGGCTGCTCAGGCAAACGTTGATGCTTGGAAACTTCGAACAGGAAAACTTTCAAAACAAAATGACTTTGAAGCTATTCGTGAGTCATTAGACAAGCTAAACAAAGCACCTATTCATATAGATGACCAACCAGGTAATAATTTATTAAAAATGCGTTCTATGGCAAGAAGACTTAAAAACGAACACAACCTAGGCCTCATTGTTGTGGACTACTTGCAACTCATCGTTCCATCTAGCACAAAAAGCGATAACGTTGTTCAACAAATCACTGAGATTTCTCGTGGCCTAAAAAACTTGGCTCGAGAAATGAATGTTCCGGTTCTTGCACTTTCACAGCTGTCTCGTGCAGTGGAACAACGTGGAGGCAGACCTAGACTTTCAGACCTTCGAGACTCAGGATCTATCGAACAGGACGCGGACGTGGTTATGTTTATTCACCGAGAAGACAAATACAAAGATGAATCAGAAAAAACTAATATTGCAGAAATCCTCATTGAAAAACACAGAAATGGAGAAACTGGAAAAGTAGATCTTTTCTTTAATGAAAAGAAAGCAACTTTCCAAAGCATGGATAAGTCGCAATACGGAGGTGCAGAAAAAGAATTTTCTGAATTTTAAAGGACGAGCCCGCCAATAAATCGGCGGGCTCGAGTCGAAAGGGCTACTTCAGATGCCGGGTCCCCAGAACTGCGTGAACGTAGACTGGTTCACCGTCGATGACCATCGTGCCCGAGGCGTACTCAGCGTCCCTCTGTCTCGGACGACGACGAGGTTTCGGTCGATCGGCCTTACGAACGTGCTTACTGCGACGCTTACCCCTGATCCTGCCTTCTGCCATCGGAACCTCCTAAGTGTTCTAAAATTATATTACATTAGAATATATAAATTTGGTATACTTACGGAAATATCATGGATAACACACAGAAACTCATTGAACTATTCAAAGAATTCCCCGGAATCGGGCCACGACAAGCAAAGCGTTTTGTGTATTTTTTACTAAACAAAAACCCTAGTTACTCGAGTGACCTTTCATCACTTATAAAAGAAGTTCGTTCAACCGTTCACTCTTGCGATACTTGTTTCAGGTTTTTCCCAAACGGAACAAGTTCGACCTGTCCTATTTGCCGAGACTCTACGCGCGACAAGAAACAACTAATGATTGTTTCAAATGACGTCGATTTTGAAAATATAGAGAAAACAAAATTCTATGGAGGTTATTATTTTATTCTCGGTGGCTCAGTACCAATTCTTGAAAAGAATCCTGATAAAAAAATAAGACAAAAAGAACTATTGGAAGGAGTGGATAAAAAGATAAAAAATGGTTTATCAGAAATAATTATCGCCTTAAACTATAACCCTGAAGGAGAAAATACCTTATCCTACCTTGTTGAAATACTATCGAAACATGCCCAAGAAAGTAATATAAAGATCTCGACATTAGGCCGGGGACTCTCAACCGGAACAGAGCTTGAATACTCTGATGGAGATACTATTAAAAACGCTTTAAAAAACCGACAGTAAAACTTTCAAATTTGATTAAAATCTTAAATGTGGTAGTATCATCTACAGAAGTTGGTTCTGTGCATAAGTTAACAAACTCTTGTTATTTTATTCACGGAACCAGCTGGGGTTTCTGCGACGGGGACTCCCTACCCGTCTGAGCTTGGCTGGGGGCAGACAAGCTCGCAGAAACAAGCTGCAGTACTTAGCGCAGTTTGAGAAGGGGTCGCTCAGGGCCCCCTGAGAGCTTGGCTCTCGACTCACTGGCTGTGTTCCGTGCCTTATATCAACATGAAGCTGGGAAACCAGCAAAGAGCCAGACTGAGGGTGACCTCCCTTGAAACAGTCTGGCTTTTTCCTTTTATGTAAAAAAACAACCTCCGGATGGAGGTCATTTTTTATTATTTTATGCTATCAATAGTTACCTTAAACCAAGGTTGCCGATGTCCATTTTTCTTGAAATATCTAGATTTTTGTTTGTATTTTATAACCTCAACTGTTTTGTTTCTTCCAATCTCTTTTAGAGTTCCCTCTACTTTTGATGTTGCAATGTAAGGAGTGCCAATATTAGTGTCTTTTCCGCCATCAACAAGCAACACCTTATCGAAAACAATCTTGTCTCCCACCTTGAAAACGCCCTTAAATTTTTCAATTTTAACGACATCTCCCTTAGAGACCTTGTATTGCTTTCCGCCTGTAGCGATTACTGCGAATTCCATAGTCCCAATATACTATCGAAAAAGCCCTAAAAATGCAAGGGTTGGCCCTATTTAAGCTATTCCTCTTCAGGTTTATCTATGAGAGCAGGTTCAAAATCTAATGACTCCCCACTTATGCGCATTACATCCTTGTCTATCTTCTTAAACTCCTTACTTGAGGCGTTAAAATGGTTTACAACTGTACCGAGCGATGCCCCTAACTTGTTGTGATAATCCTCATACTTTTTCATATGCACGCCGATTTCCCCTACTCTTTTTATAATGTCTTTTGTTGTTTCCTCTATCTGCATAGCTTTCAAACCTTGCAAAACAGTTTGTAAGTACGCCAAAAAAGATGTTGGGGAAACGATAATAACTTTGTACTTTCCTGCTGCCCTCTGGATAAGGTTTTCTGTATCTTCTACCAGAGCGCCGATTTTGTTTATAAGTAAATCATAGTAAATAGCTTCGTGTGGGATAAACATAAAAGCAAAGTCCATAGTGCCTTCTTCTGGTCGAATATACTTTGCTGTTTCAGTGATACGAAGTTTTAGATCATTTACGAAAAGCTTTTCCAAACGCTCTTTCTCAGTTTTATCCGACGTCTCTATCATTCTGTTGTAGTTCTCCAAAGAAAACTTTGAATCAACAGGGATGATTTTATCTTTTACAAAAACTACACAATCCACTATTTCTCCATTTTTAAAAGCATATTGCATTTGATACTGACTTGGTGCTAAAACATTCTTCAAAAGAGTCTCTAAATAGTATTCACCTAATATTCCTCTCTGTTTTGGGTTTTTCAAAATATCCTGCAGGTTTTGCAACTGGTCTGCAAAAGAAACTACTTGTCTGTTTGTCTCGTCGAGCTTAGTTAGTCCTATAGTCACTTCACGTATAAGGTTTGCAGACTCTCCTAGTTGATGCCTTACGGAGTCGTTCATTTGTTTTGTGCTCTCTCCTATTTTAGAATCCACAACACGAGAAAGCTCATTCATTTGCTGAAGAATAAGCTTTAGCCCACTATCAAAATTATTCGCATCAGTAGCTTGTTTTGGTCGCATAAACATTGCTACACCAAACCCCACCACAAGAGCTAGAAGTATCAAAATTATAGTTGTTGGCTCCATTCCCCTCATTCTACCAAAATAATACTGGTTGTGGTAATCTTTATTCATTATTCTATATTCAATATTCCATGAGTCTACAAACACAAATCAAAGACGAGATAAAACAAGCAATGATTAGCAAAGATGCCGTAAAACTAGCCGTTGTTCGAAGCCTAGTTGCATCATTTACAAACGAATTGGTAAAACTTGGTAAAATGCCACAAGACGAACTTTCTGACGAAGAAGCTCTTGGTGTAATTCGTCGAGCGGTTAAACAAAGAAAGGATTCTATAGAGCAGTTCACAAACGGAGGACGACCAGAGCTTGCAGAACCTGAACAAGCAGAACTAGCAGTACTTGAAACTTACCTGCCTCAAATGATGTCAGAAGAAGAAGTTTTGGCATTTGCCCAAGCAAAAATGTCCGAGATGGGAGAAGTGGATAAATCTAAAGCGGGACAATTTATGGGAACTTTAATGAAAGACCTGAAAGGCAAAGCTGATGGAGACGTAGTCAAAGCAGTGGTTGACAAGCTACTACAGTAAGATAACTATCTTAAGAAAAGGCGTGCAATGCACTCCTTTTCTTTTCTCCCCAAAATAGTGTGGATAACACACTTGACTTTTGTATAGTATAGTAGTATAATTCTCAGCAGAAAGTGAGGTTGTTGATGGATACTATGCCAGTCATGGTGGAGCAAGTCAGGGCACGTTACAAAGCCCTGAAAGATGCCCACCCGGGCAAACCAGTCGACTTCCCTGCTGTATTAAGAGAAGTCGTAAGCGGAAACGGTTTCCGCGGAGAAGACTTCGGAAGGAAGGTCAAGGAGCTGTCCGCGGCGTACGCGACAGACAAAAAGAAAAGGCAAAGAGCGCTTTGGAATAGAAATTGGGGCCGAACGGCTCCACAGTAACCCGTCACGGGCCCAGCACAGATGTTGCCGGGCCCTATCGTTTTGTAAAAATTATTTTTATACTAACTACTTCTTATACTTCGCTAAAATCTCTGCTTCAATCTCTGCTCTATCTCCTCCATACGTCAAATACGAAAGTTGTTTCAAATTTTCAGCAATAGCAGTATTGCCAGCCGGAGGAAATGACTCTTTTATGTTAAAAGCTTTTTGCGGTCTACCTCCTACCAACATTTTCACATACGCATTCAAGTTATCTATTCCCATAATATCTTTTGCTGTAAATACTGGAGAAAATTGTTTTTCCAAAAATTCTGCGTCTTCGGACGAAACTCTGAAAGAAACCATGGAACCTACGTTTCCGAAAACTGCATCACGAATCTTGTCTTGTAGTTGCGCAATAAACTGATGGGCAACATTTAGAGAAAGTTTGTACTTTCTTGCCTCTGACAAAATAGTAGAAATAGAATCAGTTGTAATATTCTGGAATTCATCAATATACAAGTAAAAAGGTGGGAAATCCTTGCCAACTAGATCTACTCTGGAAAGAGCTGCCATAAGTATTTTTCCAACAAGAATAAGACCGATGAGGTTTGCGTTTATGTCTCCCAGTCTTCCTTTTGAAAGATTCACGAGAAGTATTTTTTTGTCGTCCATTATCTTTCTAAAGTCAAAGGAAGATTTTTCTTGCGCAATGATGGGACGCATTATGTCGTTTGCCAAAAATACATCAAACTTTGATGTAATGTACGGCACTATATTTGCGAGGCTTGCCTCCCCACCTGCTTTTTCTGCAATTTCTTTCCAGAACTGAACAACTACAGGGTTTTTACAGTTAGCAATTTTCAGATCTCGAAAAGCCTTGTTGGTCATCACCCGACTAACATCTAGCAATGTGCATCCAGTATCAGGATCTTCAATAACAAGCATTGTTGCGTTTCTAAAGTATTGTTCAAACATTGGTCCCAGAGACTCTGGTACTCCTCCATAAAGCTTTTGGAAAATACTAAAAAGCTCATTAACAACAAAAGTTTTCTGCTCTGGCTTGGACCTATCATACTCGAGCATATTTAGTGCCATAGGTCTCTCTGTGTGGCTTGGGTCAAAATAAATAACATCTTTAAATCTTTCCTTTGGAATATTGGCCAAAATACTTTCTATGTCTGTTCCGTGTGGGTCAATAAAACAGCAACCGTTCCCCCTTTTAATATCTTGAATAATTAAGTTTTTCAAAAAAACAGTCTTTCCTGTTCCCGTCTGTCCTATCACGTAAAGGTGTCGCAACCTGTCTTCATCCTGCATGTATATTGGAGTCTCAACATTTCGAAAATTATTTACTCCCAAAAGTGTGCCTTCCCTGCCCATATCGGCTGGAGCAGGTGCAGAAATAGCTTGAGACTGTTTTAGTTGAGGAGTCGCATTAAGTGCGGCATTTTGAAAATGCATCATTGTTGTGATCTCGTGTAGGTTCAAAGGTAGCACTTCCTCTTCATTGTAGTTTCTAAAAGAATAATCTCTGAACATTTTCTGCAACTTTGCCTTCTCAAGCCTCTTTGGCTTAAGCCCGTTTGCATTTGTGTCTGTAAATTGATTAAAACCAGATTCCATTGTTTGCAATATTTTTTCAGCTTCAAGTCTACTTTTAGCAGAAGCAATAAGACGTATATTTGTAGCGACAATAGAACTCCCTAATTTTTGTTTGATCTTTCCAATAGCCTCAGTGTCTATTGGTTTTTTATCTTCACCTTCCTTTGGTGCTGACCTAAAGAAAGATTTTAGTTCTTTGCCAAAACCGCCCGCTATTGTGCTTGGAATATCTATAGCGTCTTTGACTGCCTTACCTTTTTCTATCTGCTCTATCGCGTACTTGTAGTTATCCATAAAGTAGTTTCCCTTAGGAGCAAAAACTATTTGCATTCCAGCACCCTCACCATCTTTTTGTATTTTAGAAAAGCTATTTAGTATCACGTTCATTGGGTCGTGGTCAAAATTCTCGTATGTTTTCAGTTGGTATATTGGGTTTATAGTTGACTCTAGGTAAGACCCGACTGAAACCCCATCAGTATTAAAAATATTATAATCAGAAGAAACCTCTGTCAGAACAGCATTGTGAAAAACAGAGATCATCTGCTTTTCAAAAAGAGTTTTGTGAGCGTTAGGCACTGCTACATAGAAAATAAACTGCTCACTACCGTTTGAATTTGCAATTTCAAGTACAAGATAATTCTTCTTGTAGTCTGAACTACTATCTTTGGAAACAATAGAAAGCATTCCAGACAAGAACTGCTCCATACTCGAAATAAGTTCCTTTAGAGGTTTATTTTTTTCTGTGTCATTTTTTCCTTCTGGCAAAACCACTTCATACAGAGCCATATCAAGCCCTCTAAATTCCTCTGTAGAGATATTCACGCCTTTTGCCTCATACCCCTGTTTCAAATACTGCACAAGGAAACGATGAAAATCATCTTCTAGATGGGGGTCATTCAGGTTATATAAAACCGATAGCGCATTTTTAATACCCTTTGCTTTCAAAATATTCAAAAGTTCTTCCACTTTGTCATCATGAGTTTCAGGTTCTAGATTTAGAGAAATAGACTCCATATCCACCTTGGATAAAGCTAGGGTGTCATGTAGCACTTCTTTTTGTAAAACACTGCTGTATTCCTCTATTTCCTTTTGAACAACATCATCAATTTTATAATCCGCCTTGCTTTCACGAAGATGTCTTTCTGTTCTAGATATTTGTTCTCGAAGGAAAGCAATTTCTTCTTCGGGTGTACTAAATTTCAAATTGGGAGTTTTCTCCATCACTTAATTATATATAAAGTAAACATTTTTGGAAACGTACAACCCTATTTTTTACTCTTATCTGCAACTTTCCATAAATACATTGAGGCAACTGTTCTATATGGCCTCCAACTTTTTGAAAGTTTTAACATTTTCTTTTCATCAGGAAGTTTTCTCAAGTTAAAAATCTCTTTAAATCCTTTTTGTATTCCCAAATCCCCTGTCGGCATCACATCCATTCTATTTAGTGTAAACATAAGGAACATTTGTGCAGTCCATTTACCTATACCTTTTACGGCAACCAAATGCTCTATTACTTCTTCGTCAGATTGTTTATTTATTTTTTTAGAATCAATAGTTCCGTCTGTAAACTTCAAAGCTAAGTCTCTCAGATAATTCATTTTTTGCCCCGAAACACCAGAAGATTTGAACTCTTCGTCTTTTAATTTTAATACCAGAGTTTCCTTAGGAATCTTTTTTGGAAACAACAGTATAAATTTATTTAAGATAGAGCTAGCAGCTTTTCCAGACAACTGCTGGTAAATAATAGAGCGAACTAAAGCCGAAAAATAGTCTCCCTTCTTTTTTAAAACAGTCGTTTCAAACTCTACAATAACCTTTCTTAAATACTTATCTTTTTTTAAATGCTTTATTGCATCTTCCATTCTATAAAAAATTAAATTAGTCCTCTAAAATGGTGCACTAGAACAAAAACACCCACAGCTACAGCACCTAGTCCTCCAAGGAACACAAAAGAAGCAGACATGTCTTTAATTTTTTCAATCACAGGGTCTTCGTTTGGTTCTATTTTATTACAAATATCCTCAACTATTGTGTTGATTATTTCTAAAACCAGAACCAAAGTAACAGCAAACACAAACAGACTGGCCTCAACAAAAGTGAATTCAAAAAAGTACACACAGGAAAGAGCGGCTACGGCCACAACCACCTCAATACGAAAATTCAGCTCCTCCTTCCATGTAGTGTGTAGCCCCCTGAGAGCGTATACAAATGATTTTATTATTCTTAACATGAATATCAATATATCATAATTTTGCCAAAGTTTTAGCCGGGCACTTTGCCCGGCTAGACCTCCTCCACCGCTTATTCTGCGGTGAAATCGGTGAACTGCATCCACATGGGGAAGGGCTCGCCCTCCCACTGTACGCGGATTATGTTGGTGTGTCTCCCTTCTTCGCCGGCGCGACAGAACTCGACGATCGTCCCAGCCCGACCCTGTTCGATGAGCGGGTACTTGCCGGAAGAGACGACGCCCTGGTGAAGCTCGAGCTTCTTCGTGTAGACGATGATGGCGTTGATCTTCCCGTCCTTTTCGAGGTATGCGGGACCTCCCGGATCGGGAACAGTCGCTGACTTCGGAACGTGTGCGACGCGAATGGACATTCCGGGCATTGGAGGCTCCTCTGCACAATATTATACCTGAATATCTAGATTAGTCAATGTAAATGTGACCTTACCGGGAATCGAACCCGGGTTTAAGCCTTGAGAAGGCTTCGTCCTAGCCGCTAGACGATAAGGCCAATAGAAAATAGAATACAATAAAATTACGAAAATTCAAAATTACCTATCCGGGGGGACCTCGTAGTAGTTGATTAGAAACTTCGTTATCTCACTGAAAGGCACTGACAAAGTCTCTGAACCGAATCTAATGCCCTTAGGGTTGACTGTGTAAAGCAATATTATAAATTTTGGATTGTAGGCTGGAAAGAATCCCACAAAAGAGTGAAGTACTCTGTCTTCATAGTACCCTGCTCCTCCAGGCCGTGCCACTTGAGCTGTTCCTGTTTTAACAGCAACACTGTGTCTCGCTAGTTTCAAAGTTCCGTTCATCAAGACGTTATCCATGCTGTACACCATCATTCTGCTCACCTCCTCTGATGTTTCTCTCTTTATAACCTGCTTACCCAGAGTAATAGGTGTGTTTTTAGTAACACCAACTTTATACTTTACACTTTTTACAAGATGAGGAGATACAATAAAACCTCCGTTTGCAACAACTGACAGTGCAGAAATAGCAGAAATAGGAGTGAGTGCGAGACTTTGTCCGAAAGATGCAGAAGCTAGGTCGATATTTACTTTACTATCCAAACTAGTTACAAGGTTTTTAGCTTCATTTGGAAGTTCAATGTTTGTTTTATTACCCAGTCCAAAGCTATAAAAATATTTTGAAAATCTTTCGTTTCCTAAAAGGGACTGCACGTGTGCAGAACCCACGTTCAGAGACTGCGAGAGAACATCCTGCATACTAACAACCCCTCTCTCCTTTCCGTCGAAGTTGCTAACTTTCTTATTATTTATCATTACAAAACCTTTGTCGTAGTATGTAGAGCCAGCATTCACCACGCCAGCATCAATTCCTGATGCCATAGTCAAAACTTTAATAATAGAGCCTAGTTCGTAAATATTTTCAACCAGTGGGTTGGAGAAAATTTTTGCATCTTTTACTTCACTTGAGTTGTTTGGATCAAAAGTAGGATAAGACTCCATAGCAAAGATTTCCCCAGTTAGCGGATCCATAATAATGCCTCCGGTTAAATCAGAGCTCCACTTTTCTGTAGTACTAGCAATAATATTTTGTAAATATGACTGCACTGTAGGTTCTATTGTGGTCACAATGTCAGACTCTATGTCATCTGTATTCTTTGCCACGTCTCTAATGTCTGAAAATATCTGAGCAAAAAAGTTTACATAAGCACCCTCACCTCTTTCTAATTGAGCGTCATACTGTCTTTCTAGTCCATAACGACCAGCATATTCATCACCCTTAAAACCGAGTATACCGACTACATGTGCAGCCGTGTTTCCTCCTGGGTAAAACCTCCATCTATCTTTATAAACCTGAAGCCCGGGGATTTTTAAGTCTCCTATTTGTTTTCCTATATCAGTATCAACATGAACAGCTATTTCTTCGTAAGGATCTTTTGTTTTTGTTGCTTTCGCAATGAACTCATCATGGTCTGTCGGCATTATCTCATTTACTTTTGACCAAACACTCTCAGGATCCTTCAAAATCTCAGGGTTAACCGCAACAATGAAGCCCGAGCGCAAAGTAGCAGCAGAAACCAAGCTTCCGTCTTTGTTTTGAAAGAAAATAGTACCTCTATCGAACACGTTTTTAGAAGTAGACTGATATTGTCTATCTGCTTTGTTGGTATATTTTTCGCTATCAATCACCTGTAAAAAATAAAGTCTCCCTATTAGGAGAAGTGCGAAAGAAAAAACCACGAATGAAAGAAAACGGATTCTGTATAAATAGTTAAATTTCATAACACAAAAGTACCGTGTGAATTATAACAGAAACCCCTGATTAATTAGACAAAAATGAAACACCTTTTGTGGATTTCTCTGAAATATATGACTTAGGACTAGCATCTTTAAACCCAAGCTTGTACGCCAAACTCAAAGTTACTGCGTTTCTATTGTTTATATATTGAAATTCTTTGTTACTTATAGCCAAGTTGAGTTGAGTAATCTGTGACTCAATATTTTGACTACTCACAACGTTATGTACTGTTGTGTTAATAAGATACATATAAAAACCAATTGAAAATATTAGAACGCCCAAAAGACTCCAAAATATAGTCTTCTCTCTATTTAATTGTAATATTCTCTCTACCATTTTTATTTAAATTTTTTGTATTATTCTTAGTTTGCTACTTCTACTTCTTGGATTTTCTGTTAATTCTGCCTCTGTTGGAATAATTGGCTTTTTATTTACCAAACTCCCCAACCCCTTGTCAGACAACCCTTTAAAAAATTGTTTTACCGCTCTGTCTTCAATACTGTGGAACGAAATGACTGCCAGTCTACCTCCGCTACTTAATCTATCGAAACCGACTCTTATCCCCTGTTTCAGACTTTCTATTTCATCATTTACTGTTATGCGTAGCGCTTGGAAAGTTTTAGTAGCTGGATGAATCCTGCGGACGTGATACCACTTTGGTGTAGCTGTTTTAATAATGTCTACAAGGTCGAATGTGGTGAGAATCGGCCTTTCTTCTCTTCTGGCAACTATTGCTTTAGCGATTTTCCAAGCAAACTGTTCCTCACCATAACCTTTCAATATTGTAGAAAGGTTTTCTAGCTCCCAAGTGTTCAATATTTCTTTTGCGGTAAGGTCTTCCTCAGTTGGATTCTTCTTGAAAGACATTAATAGTGGTTCATCTTTTTGAAACGAGAACCCCCTACCGGATTCTTCAAACTGATTACTGGACAACCCTATGTCTAACAGAATTCTGTCTACCTTTGGAATTTCTAGATTATCTAAAACAGAGTCCATGTTTCTGAAACTATCTTGAACGTAGTGAACTTTGAGGTTGTAAGAAGAGAGTCTCTCCTTAGTTCTAGTAATTGCATCAGGATCAAGGTCGATACCGATCATGACAACGCCATCGCCAAACCTTTTTGCAACTTCCTCAAAATGTCCACCACCACCCAAGGTCCCATCAACAAAAATATCTCCATTTTTGATTTCTAAACCATCTATGCTTTCTTGTAAAAGAACTGTCTTGTGGATCATATTTTATATAACCCCTACTTGACCCAGCTTTTCAGCTAGTGTGTCGGCCTGCTTCTCTACAACCTTCTTGTACTCTGTCCATGCCTTCTCGTTCCAAATTTCAACTCGACTCGAGACACCGATTAAAACAACTTTGTTTTTTAGGTTTGCTCTATCTCGCAAAAATTCTGGAACTAAAATTCGACCAATAGAATCAACTTCTGTTTCTACCGCCGATGAAAACATGAAACGATTAAAACTTCGCGAGTCAGCTTGGCCGATAGAAGATTGATTTAATTTTTCTTCTATCTTTGACCACTCAGAACTTTTAAATAACCAGAGACAGTTATCCAAACCCTGTGTGACCACTAATTTTTTTCCAAACTCACTACGAAATTTTGCAGGAAGAGAAACTCTGTTTTTGTCGTCGATTGAATGTGTGTATTCGCCGATAAGCATAAGTTTTCTTTTATGGTTTCCCACTCCTTCCCACTTGAATAACATTATATACCACTCTTTCCCACCGAGTACCAAAAACCCTGTGGATAATGCAAAAGAACCTGTTTCCAGGTTCTTGTAAAGAGTAATTGATATTCTGCGGAAGCCTGGCTTCCGCACGATAAGCATAACTTAAAAATTGAGTTAAATTGACTCAGATGCTAGGCGCAGGAGATTTTTTGAGTAAGCCTTACAGGTAGCAAGGTGAACGAGAAAAATTGAACTGCAACAACGCAGATGAGATAATTTTACTCACTTTTAGGGCGCATTAGTGGAAAAGTTTGCAGCTCTCTCAGCGGTTTATCCGCCAATATCGCAAAAAGTCTCTCTCCGAAACCAAATCCACAAGTAGGAGGCATACCGTACTCCAACATTTCCACGAATTCATCGTCTGGCATCATTGCTTCTGTATCCCCTCCTTCTATAAGTTTTTGTTGTGTATCAAATCTTTCCTTCTGGTCTATAGGGTCATTTAATTCTGAATATCCGTTTCCGACTTCAAGTCCAGCAATTAGAGGCTGGAATCTTTGAACGGTTTCTGTTCCTAAATTTTTCTTTGCAAGTGGTGCAACAAGAGCAGGATGGTTTACTAGAAATGCTGGACCTGAAATATTTTTTCTACAATACTTCCAAAGTGTGTCTGTGAGTCTCTCGCGGTTTTCTCCATCAAATTTCACACCCAACTCTTTTAGTTTTTCCATTATCTCATCATCTGTAGCTGAATTTAAATCAATACCAGTTTGTTTTTTCACCTCTTCACTATAGTCCACTTCAGGCCATGCTTCACCAAGATCAAAAGTGTGACCTCGTGAAGTAAATTTTGTAGTACCAAAAACACTTTGAGCGATTTCAATATACATTTCTCTAACGAGTTTCATTCCATCGTTATAATCTGCAAATGACCAGTAAAACTCCATGTTAGTAAACTCTTGTGCATGGTCTGGAGAAGTACCTTCATTTCTATATGCACGTCCTATTTCAAAAGTTTTAGGAAAACCTCCCGCCATAAGTCTTTTCTGCCATAATTCTCCAATAGATATACGCAAATAAACATCTAGGTCATAGTCGTTGTGGTGTGTTTTAAATGGTGTTGCCTCTGCTCCACCAGTTGTTGTTTCGAGTGTAGGTGTTTCTACCTCCAAGAATCCATTGTTTTTCATAAATTCACGAGTAGCATCCCAGAACTTTGATTTCTTAACAATCAAATCTCGGAGTTCATCATTCATTAGGAAATCCAAATATCGTTTTCTGAATCTTTCATCTAGGTCTGTAAGCCCATGCCATTTTTCAGGAAGAGGAAGTAGTGACTTTCCTGCCATCTGCCAAACTCTAGTATCTATACTTTGCTCACCAGTTTTAGAAAGCATTGCTTTACCAGAAACTGAAATAAAATCTCCAATGTCTACAGTGTCTGTAAAAAGTTTAAAGTCTTCTTCACTTAAAGTATCTTTTTTTATTATTGCTTGAACTTTTTCTGTCCCATCAAAAAGCACAGCAAATAGTATTGCTCCCTGCCCTCGCAAAGCCATAACTCTACCAGCAACAGAAACTTCGTTGTCTGCTTTTATATGCTCGTCAAAATTCTTCTTTAAAAAACCAATAGGAAAATCCCTAGGAACTTTTGCTGGGTATGGGTTTATGCCCTTATCCTTTAGTATTTGGAGTTTTGACAGTCTTCCCTCCCGTATCTCTTCTAATGATGCCATATAGACTATATATTACCATCTGGGTGCGGATTATTCAAAATCTCTTTCTCCTCTATTCTGCGGAAGCCTGGCTTCCGCACGATACGATTTGGAAGTTTTACTTAATCTCCAGGATTTTGTAGGTAATCTCGCCGCTTGGCGCTTTAAAAGTAAAGTTGTCGCCTTTTTTCTTTCCTAATATAGATTGACCGAAAGGAGATTTCATAGAAATTTTATTTGAAACAACATCTGCCTCTTCTGAACCAACGATACTATAAGAAAACTTCTTACCATCCTTTTCTACAGTAACCACTGAACCAACATTGACCGCATCACCTGTATTTGTAGACACGATTTGAGCAGTTTTTAGAAGTTCTTCAAGTCTTAAGATTCTGTCTTCGATATTAGCCTGAGCATCTCGAGCTTCGTGGTATTCTGCGTTCTCAGAAAGATCTCCTAGTGACTTTGCATATTCTAGAGATTCAGCAATTTCTTTTCTTTTTGTGCCCCTTAGAAGAGCGAGTTCTTTTGTGAATTCATCAAACTTTTCTTTAGTCAAATACTCCTTGTCGTTCTTCATTTTTATAAGGTTTTAATGATAAATAGTGAGAAGAGTATAGCAAAAAAACACCCTTTGGTCAATTTACACTATTGCAAGTATTCTGGGGTGTAAATATTAACCCAATCAAAAAATTCCTTCATCACCAACACTGCTCCAAATTGATTACCTCTTGAGGCTCTTTCCATAACGATAACAAAAGCATACTTAGGATTTTTGTATGGCCAGAACCCAGCAACCCAAGAATTTACCTCGTCCTTGTTTGCACCTATCTGTGCAGTACCTGTTTTTGCAGCAACTTCAAGATTAGAATAGTTTATTGCTTGGCAAGTCCCTGCAGTCACACACATTCTCATTCCTTCTTTTACAATCCTAAAACTATCACTTTCTAATTCTGCTCCAATTACTTCCTTTTTAATCTGTTCCGGCACAGTAACTTTCATAAAGGTGGGAGTAACTAAGGTTCCGTTTGTGGCAATACCTCCAAAAGCACGAACGACTTGAACTGGAGAAACTTGAAAACCATACTGACCGATGGATGTGTTATATGTATCCCCAACCCTCCAATCCTCACCCTTAAAGGTTAATTTTTTCCAAGTTGGACTAGGTATAGTTCCATTTTTTTCTCCAGGAAAATAAATCCCTGTTGTACTACCAAAACCAAACAATCTTGAATATTTTTCAATGTTTTCTATTCCAATTCCTTTTTGCCCTTTGAATCCTCCTGACACCTCGTAAAAATAAACGTTTGAAGATACAGCCAAAGCCCTACGCAGGTCGACTAATCCATGAGCTTTCCAATCCACAAAAACTGAAGGTTTGTCTGGAAAAAATGGATTTGGAACAGTAATCGAACCGGTACTCAATATTTGCTTTGCTGGATCAATAACATCTTCTTCCAAAACTCCCATGGCAACAAAAACCTTCATGATTGATCCGGGAGTATATAGTCCATCTACTGCCCTATTTAGAAATGGATTATTGGTACTCTTTATCCATCCATTAATCTTTTCTGCATTGTTACCGTCAGAAAGAATTTGCGAGTCATACTCTGGGAAATTTGCTAGGGAGATTATCTCACCAGTTTCAACATTCATAATAACACCAGAGCCACCCTTGAAGCCTCCCCTGTTAGCTACATCAATTATAGAACTATAAAGTCTTTTTTGTAGTTGTAGATCAATAGACATATCCAAGTTGCTTCCATCCTGTGGCGCCTGAACAACGCTTTCTGAAACTACTTTTCCCTTAACATCTGTTTCAATTATTTTTAACCCGTCTCTACCTGAAAGTTCACTGTTATATATTTTTTCAATGCCATCTTTTGGATCAAATTTTTCTTGATAGTATATGCCTGAAGAATCTTTAGATGGATACTTTACGTAGCCCAAAGTTGTCGAGAGTCCAGTAGAAGTTGCGTACTCTCGCAATGAAAAATCAGAACCTTCAGGATTTACTGTATTCCAAACTAAAGGAACTTTATTTCTATCAAAAACAACCCCTCTATCTGCAAAAATTAAAGTATTGTGCAGGTTATTGCTATCACTTCTCATTCTGAAATCTTGACCTTCTACAACCTGCAGACCCCACAATCTGTAGAGAAAAACCCCACCCACAATTACAACAAAAAACATTACTGTTTTGTAAACATTATAAGAAATTGGCTTCTCTAGTCTTCCCTCAAACTGATGAGTGTCAAAATCGGGCAGGTTTTGAGAATCGATAAAAATCTCGTCAGGGTCTATTGGCGTCAATCTTTTACGAGTTCTTCTTCTCCATAAGTTTTTTAAATTTGAAAACATGTATTGGTTATTTCAGTGTTATTTTCTTATTTGATTTCTAATTAAAGAAATCACGACAAGAACAACTGCTGTCAAAACCAAAGTTTTATATGGAGAATGTTTCGATGCTAAATACAAATGATCAAATAGAAATCCAAAAAATATTATTTCTAAATATAAAGGAAAGTAAAACGCCAAACCTATTAGGTATATCAAAGTTGCCCACCATGGCAGAAAAACGATGGAAAGAAAGACTGAAACAAAAACTATTAACCTAATTACGGTTGAATTCATAAAAATATGATAACACGAATTTGCGGGTTTATTTCAATATAATAACGTGCTTGGTTTCAAGAGCATTTGTTGGTATTCGAAGGTAAACCTTCTTAAAGGAGCTTTGGGAGCTACTATCTACAAAGTAAACGGTGGCTAAAACTGAGCTATTTATGCCTGGATATAGAAAAATGTCTCCCCATAGTATATCTGCTTCCTTTGGCACTTCTACTTGAAAATTGGACCCCCCAGAACCCTCCAATACAAAAGATGCTCCTGTTCTAGAAGAAATAGCTTCTTGTTTTTGATCACCGCTTGAAAAAAGCTTAACTGTAGATGTTTTACTTGATACCGATGTAATGTAGCCCAAGATTATATTATCTGAAGCATAAACTCTGTCGCCGACACTAACACCTGAATTTTCGCTCGCATCAATTATAAAAGTATCAAACGGAGATTGTGGGGGTTTAGACAAAACACCTGCTATTATTTTTGTTCCACGCAGACTTGCCCCAATTTGCAACTTCAGATCCTCGTTTTCTTTTAACAGAATATCATAATCTATTTTATTTAGCCGAAGGGTTGCAACTTCTGCTGATAGCCTGTCGTTTTCTTTAATCAGATTTGTTTTGAAGCTAAAAAAGTCAGTGACAAAATAAGTAAGATTAAAAACTTTATCCCTTAAAAACCACAAAGGCTTCATTCCGTTCTGAGAAGTAGACCTTAGAAAATTTGGAAACGTTAAAGAAATAAGCAGGAGCAAGAGAAACAGTCCGGAACCTAATATTATTCTTGTATTATAATTCCTTTTAGGTTTATTTTTTAGGAGGAAGCTCATCTTTGTTTGTAATTAAAATATCTTTATACATTTCCATATTTTCCAAAATAACACCTGTCCCTCTGCAAACTGCAGTTAGTGGGTCTGGAGCAACATGCACTGGGATTTTTGTATACTCTGAAATTATCTCGGCTAGTCCGTTTATTAAGGCGCCACCACCTGCAAGAAAAATTCCTTTTTGCATAATATCGGACAAAACTTCTGGTGGGGTTGTTTCCAAAACTTCTCTTACTCCATCTACCAAAGTATTTATAGACTGAGAAATAGCTTCTCTAATATCTGAATCCGTTATTATCACCTCTCTAGGCAGTCCAGTGATTAAATCTCTACCTTTTATCGAAGCCTCCAGCGGAACGTCTCCTGGTAAAACTGCACCAATGTTTATTTTAATATCTTCAGCTGTTTTTTCACCAATCAAAATTTTAAACTCACTTCTCATATAAGAAATAATGTCGTTGTTTAGTTTGTCTCCAGCAACTCTCAAATTTTTTGAACGAACAACTCCACCCAAAGATATCACTGCAATATCTGTAGTTCCTCCACCAATATCAACTATCATATTTCCAGTTGGCTCCAAAACAGGAAGTCGCATACCAATAGCCGCCGCCATAGGCTCTTCTACTATATGCACTTCAGATGCTCCTGCATTTTTTGTAGCATCACGCACAGCTCTAATCTCTACGTTTGTGATTCCAGACGGAACACCCACAACAACACGTGGGCCCAAAAGTTTTGTATTTCCTTTTTGAGCTTTATTTAAAAGATAAGTAATCATCTCTTCTGTAACTTCAAAGTCAGATATAACCCCATCTACAAGAGGCCTCACTGCCACAATGTGTAGTGGGGTTCTACCAAGCATCTGTTTAGCATCCTTACCCACAGCAACCACCTGACCAGTTTTTTGGTTAATAGCCACAACTGAAGGTTCGTTTAGAACAATGCCCTTACCGTTTAGGTAAACTAGGGTGTTTGCGGTACCCAGATCTATCCCAATGTCGTTGGATATGTACCTCTTGAATTGTTCAAAGTTTTTAATCATTTTTGCTAGTCTAACACAATTTTACAAACATTATAAAACCTCGTCGAACACATCTTTTCGGAAGACCCCGCAGGTCGCAAGCATGGTTTTGTCAAAGTCCGAGTAATCTCGGTTCATTGACAAATTGCGACCGAGGATTAAGTGAGCTTTAGGCTGGAAAAGCGAACGGTCTGGAGAAAAGATGTGTGAGAAAGAGACATAACACTTTTATTTCAATGCACTTACCGCCTCATCTTCTGACATCATCTCCGATTCTGCTTTTGTTCTGAATTTTACTTCTACTTTATCTTGCTCAACTGTTTTATCACTAACCACAAATCGAACTGGAATTCCAATAAGATCTGAGTCAGCAAACTTTTCTCCTGGGCGTAGATCCCTATCATCGTAAAGAACTTCTACTCCGGCTTTCGTTAGTCTGTCATATAAATTGTCAGCGTATTCTACAGTTTTATCATTTACTCCTAGTCGGACCAAGTGAACGTGGAAAGGAGAAACTTCTTTTGGCCAGATAATTCCCTTGTCATCTGCAAGAACTTCTATAATTGTTCCCAAAAGTCGAGTTGGGCCTATACCGTAACTACCCATAACAACGGGGTGTTCATTGCCTTCTTCATCTTTATACTTTAAACCTATGGCATCTGAAAAACGCGTACCTAGATGAAAAATATTTCCAACCTCTACCGCTTTTTTCTCCACCAATTCACTTTTTTCTATGCCTAGTTTTTTAAGATTCTCTTCAGTATAAACCTCCCTATTTAAAGCCATTTTCTTACCTTCATGGACGTAAATAACATCTTCACCAGATTCAGTAAGAGTCTGGAACTCTTCTGAAAAATCAGCAAAAATACCTCCGTCAGCAAAGGTAACATAAGTTTTGTCACCAATACCAAGTCTTTGGAAAATTTTTATATATGCGTCTCTTATTTTGTTGTAGTCTTCTGTGTGTCCGTCATTGTCTTTTGAAAAAGAATACATATCCTTCATCATAAACTCCTTTCCACGCATAACACCGCTTTTCGCCCGAAGTTCGTTTCTAAATTTATTCTGAAACTGATATGCAAGAACTGGTAAATCTCTATATGAAGAAATATGTTCGCTCATTATTCTTGTGAGTGGTTCTTCGTGTGTAATGCCAAGACCTGTCTCTCCACCACTTTTTAGCTCTGTTTTAAACCAATTATCAACTTTTGCATCATCCCATCTGTCTGTTCTAGACCAAAGTTCTTTGTCCTGAAGTGCTGACATCAGTAGCTCCTGCCCACCAACAGCATTCATTTCTTCTCTAATTATCTGAACTATATTATTTAGTGTTCTAAGACCTAATGGTAAATACGAATAAACCCCCGCAAGTTCTTTGTGTACGTATCCCGCACGAATAAGGTACTCTGCATTTTTTGAAGTCTCGTCTGCAGGCGCCTCTTTTCTTGTCTTTGTAAAAAGTTGTGTTTGTCGCATAAAAGTTTTGTAGCTAAATAGTATCCTAAAAGTATATTTTGAGCAAAAAGAAACCCGCGCATAGTTCGCGCGGGCAGATTGTGGCAGGAAGAGGAGCAATCGGTTGTTCGGTGCACCGTGATGGCGTTGGGACTGAGTGCCCCACTGCAAGAGGTCCAGTATTGGACGTTTAGTGGTCAGTACCAAGGTTAACGGCAAGTCAGCCGACACCCCTCCGCCCGCCAAGAAAAACTCTACTACTTTATAATTTTTTTGCAAGAAAAAAGGCCGCTCCACTCGGAGGGGCCTGCACGAAACTCGTGCTTTGGGGGAACGTACAACGGACGAACAGGGGGGACTGCGGGGACTTTGGGAGTCGAGGCCTCATCACCAGGATAAACCGAACCCGGTGTCGGTAGTCCTGGGCTTTACCTCTAACCCTGGTACTGGAGAAGTCGCTGGAAGCGCACTTCTGCAATATACAGAGCTGCAAAGTCCGGCACCATCCCCCCTGTTTTCCATCTATGTTATAGCACGAATACAATAAAAAAGCAAATGTGGCAGACTTAGAGGAGTTTTAGGATGTCATTTCCTGTGACCAGAAGCATTACCAGCATTAAAAATACAAAACCGAGAATATTAGTCCATTTTACAATATTTGGGTTTATTGGGCGTCTTATTATCGCCTCAATAGCAACAAAAAGTAGTCTGCCTCCATCCAAAGCTGGAAATGGCACGAGATTAATAACAGCCAAGTTTATAGAAATGATCGCAGTAATAGTCAGTAGATAACTAAAGCCTAGGTCGCTCGCCTCTTTTACAATACCTGCAATACCAACAGGACCTGCGACCTGTGAAAAATCTGATTTAAAAGTAATTGTTTTCCAGAGAAAATCTGCGAGGCCAATGGCTGTGGCTTTCAGTAAATACCATGTACTTTTTGCACCCTCAACAAGAGAGTTTATTGGAGAAAGTTTTAGTGTTCCTACCCACTCCATCGAAATACCAATAATTTTTTTGCCTTCGATTAAATTTAAACTTGGGGTCAGGTTAAACTCTTTTTCTCCATTTTTGACTGAACTTGTTTTTATATTTAAAGTTTTAGTTTCATTTTTTGAAATAAATTCTTGGACTGTTTCTGGATACAAAGGAATTGAAAGTGTTTCCTTGCCATTAGAAATAGAAACTATTGTATCTCCCGCAATTAACCCAGCGTCTTTTGCCGGAGAATCCTGTAATACCTCAGTAATAACTAAATGGGCATCATTTAAAACGCCCATAGTATTGTGTGGTAAGGCAGAAGAAGTTCCTATGAAAAATCCTAGAGAAATAATGAGCCATGCAAATATTACATTAAATGTAACTCCAGCAACTAGTACAAGGGCTTGTATCCATTTTGGTTTATAAACAAAACTTACGGACTTGTTTTCTTCTGTTAAGCCCTCAGAATGAGCATCCTCACCAAAAATTTTAACGAATCCACCAAATGGGATGGCATTCAATGTATAAAGAGTACTTCCCCACTGCTTTGAAAAAAGCTTTGGCGGAAATCCTATACCAAATTCATCCACTCTTATTCCAGATTTTTTAGCAACCAAAAAATGCCCAAGTTCATGAACAAAAACTAGTATCGCCAATATGATTAAAAATATTATTACTGTCATTATTTTATTCCCCTATCTCTTTCTCTTTTTTCTCAAACAAGATTTCAAGATTTCTAGTACATTCGTCCAACAGTTTCTGAACCTCAGCTTTTGTTCTAAATTTTTCGTCTTCAGACATTTCCCCATCTTTTTCTTTTGCTTCCAAATCTTTCAAAGTCTTTTCCCTCTCACCACGAAGAGTTATTTTTGCATCCTCCAATTTTTGTTTTGTAAGTTTTACTAAAGATATTCTCCTCTCCCCTGTTAGCTCTGGAAAAATTACTCTAAGACCCTTATCATCTACAGTGACAGAAAGCCCTAAATCTGATGCGACAATGGCTTTCTCGACATCTTTAGTAACTGACGTATCCCATGGTACTATTCTTACTGTACGCGCATCTTCCATAGAAAGGTTTGCAACCTGATTTATGGGCATAAATGATCCATAAGCTTCAACGCTCACACCATCGAGAATAGAAAGATTTGCTCTTCCTGTACGAACAGTCGATAGCTCTTTTTTGAGCCACTCTTCTACGTCTTTTAATCCTTGTTTAAATCCTGTTAAATTGTATGCCATATTTTTTGTATTATAGCAGAATATTACACACTAAGCATTAAGTTTTCAAGAATAATTTTAACTGGAGCGCCCCTGTCATACAGAGACAGCCGAGCTTTTTCACAAGCCTTTAATTGTTCTGACATTTCTAGAACACCCTTTTTGTATAGCTCTCTCTCTATCTTATTTAAAAAACTAATCGCGTCCTGCTTGCTCATTTCTTCGTCTTTTATTCCATCAGTAATTTCTTTTACCATCTCCAGCCTCTCTTTCATACTCATATCAAAAATTGTTTTTGATTGTACAATGTCATCTGAATTACTATTGAAAATATGCATTCTAGAACGAAGGGTCGGTAGTAAAACATCCTGAGGAGAAATAATAAAAAAGTGTGTTCCTTCTGTAGGTTCTTCAAAAACTTTTAACAAAGCGTTCTGTGCTTCCTCTGTAATGAAATCTGTTTCAATAATAAATATTTTTTTACTGCCTCCCAAATCTTTTCTGCTCTCGCCTTGCGAAATTTCCCTAGCGTCATCTATTGTAAAATTTTCATATTTTGTATGAGAAAAATCTGGGTTACCACTTATTTTAACCCCGACAATTTCCTCAAGAAAGTTTTTAAGCTTTACAACAGCATCTTCAACTTTATGCTCAACAAAATAGTATGCATGGTGCAGACTGTCCGAATTTTTATACATTTCTAAAAAAGAATGCATGTTTATCTTTTTGAAATAACAGATTTTTTATAATTCTCTAAGTGCTCTAAGGCAATTCCCGTCCCCTTCACCACACAATACAAAGCATCTTTTGACAGCACTGCCTTAACCCCTGTCCTTCTAAAAACTAGTTCTGGAAAGTTTCGCAATTGTGAAGTGCCGCCAGTCATGATTATCCCCTGATCAATAATATCTGATGAAAGCTCTGGAGGAGTTTCCTGTAAAACATCTTTTATGGCCTTTATCATTTCGCGTAAATCCTTGCTAATAGCTTTTACTATCTCGTTTGTTTTTATTTCTACGCTTCTCGGAAGACCTGTAACGAAATCTCTACCTTTTATTGTAATTGCCAGCTCTTCATCTAGTGGAATAGCTGAACCGATTTTTATTTTAATATCTTCTGCTGTTTTATCTCCAATACCAAGATTAAAAGTTTTTTTAATATAGTCAGTTATCGCATAGTCAATTTTGTTTCCAGCAACTTTTACTGAAGTCGAGGCCACAATTCCTCCTAGAGAAATAACCGCAACATCAGTAGTTCCCCCGCCAATATCAACAATCATATGTCCCAAGGCCTCATGAATAGAAATACCCGCACCTATAGCTGCCAAAATTGGCTCTTTAATAACGTAAGCATTTTTTGCACCAGCTCTTATTGCTGCCTCGATAACTGCGCGTCTTTCAGTGGACGTAACTCCAGCAGGAACAGAAACAAGAACTTCTGGTTTAAAAAATTGCCACTTACCCAAAGCCTTATCTATATAATACCGAAGCATTGCCTCCGTAACCCTATAATCCGCGATTACACCGTCTTTCATTGGTCTATAGGCAATAATACTCTCGGGGGTTCTACCTATCATTTCTTTAGCTTCGATACCTATTGCCACTATTCTGTTGTCCTCTTCTGAAACAGCCACAACTGATGGCTCGTTTAGAACTATTCCACGACCAGGAACAAACACCAAAGTGTTGGCTGTTCCAAGGTCTATACCTATTTTTTTTGAGAATATACTCATGCTGTGTATAATAGCCGATATGAATAATAATGTAAAAATACTACAACCAAAATACTTTTTTTACGGAATCGTGGTTGTAGTCGTTTTTACTCCAATTGCTTTATATAGTCTGGGATATAGATTAGGAAATGGCTTCAGAGTTGGAAAGTTGGGATATTTAGCGTTATCAATACCACTACCTGAAACTACTATATATATAGATGAATCGAAAAAAATTGTTACCACAAAAGAGAATGAAGAAGTAAAAGTCCCGCTTTCACCAAAAGAACACTCTATTATTATTTCTAGACAAAGTTACTACCCTTGGAAAAAGAATTTAGAGATTCAAAGTAAAAAAACCGTAAGTGTTTCTCCAATGTTTGTTTCTCAAAATCCATCAGGTAGTGTCATCACAAAAAATGACCCTGAGTATTGGAAAATTTATAATTTATTGAACAAAAACACATACCCTAAAAAAGATTTACCAAAAACCGATGGCAATATTTCTATTTGGGTAGAAAATAATACAGTAATGGCAAAAATCGATGAAAAAATAATTGAGGTAATAAAACCAGAAGAGGAGGTTCGGAATTTAGAATTTTATAAGAACGCCAAGAATGCAGTTATTTTTTCAGCCGGCAAAGGTATCTATGCCATAGAGATAGATAAAACTGGTACACAAAACTTTATGCCTGTATATGTCGGCGAAAAACCTTTATTTATAGGGGCAGATAAATCATCAATTTATGTACTGGATGTGGGCACACTAATGCAGGTTATAATATAGGTTTCTTTGAGCTATAATACGCCAATGCAGATTGTCACAGTTATCCCTATTAGTCGTGGTGTTTCAAAAGACTTACTCACATACTTCACAAAAAGTGATGTTACTTCAGGTAGCGTGGTAAAAATCCCACTTAGAAAAAAAAGTATTTACGGTCTTGTGGTAGAAACAAAACAAGCCGAAGAAATGAAGTCACAAATAAAATCCCTGACATACAGCATCAAAAAAATAGAAGAAATGCAATCTGGTTCATTCCTATCAAAATCCTTTACCGAGGCAGTTAAAAAAATAGCAGATTACAATGCAGCTAGCGTGGGAGCTACTCTTTTTTCTTTAATACCAAAAACAATATTGGAAGAGAATAGTAAACTCTCTTTTGAGCCCATCCTTCCTCCGAAAGATAGATTCTTTGAAACACTACTATTGCAGTCTGACTATGAGGAAAGATTTGCTACATACAAAAGCTTGGTACGCGAAGAGTTTGCAAAAAATCACTCTGTATTTTTCTGTGTTCCAACAATTGAAGACCTAACAAGTGCAAAGAATATTCTAGAAAGAGGTATAGAAAAATACACTTTTGTTTTGCATTCGGGACTTTCAAAAAAAGAAATACTTGGCACCTGGAAAAGTATATGCGAAGAAAAACACCCAGTTCTTATAGTAGCGACGGGTTCTTTCCTTTCTATACCCAGAGGAGATTTGGGGGCAATAATTCTCGAAAAAGAAAGCTCTCGTAGCTACAAGACCCAGACCAGGCCGTATTTGGATATTCGAAATGTAGTTGAAACCTTAGCAAAAGAAATGAATATTCGATTGGTTTTGGGAGACATTCTACTTCGCACCGAAACCTTGTGGGAAGAAAAAAGTGGAAAGTACGCCAGCTTGTCCCCTCTTAAATTCAGATCACTGACTTCTGCAAACTGCGAAATAATCGACATGAAAATTCCTCAGGATATGAAGAAAAAGGAGTTTACTATTCTCAGCGACAAACTTAAAAGTGTAATTAGAAATAATATAGAGGCCAACGAACATCTATTTTTGTTTTGTGCCAGAAAAGGGCTGTACCCAATGACCGTCTGTAGTGATTGCGGGACTGTTGTTTCTTGTAAAAACTGCCACATGCCAGTGGTGCTTTATGGCCTGCCCCCGCAGGCAGGCAGAAAAGATGCAACGCAAAGCAAAAACTTATTTGTGTGTAATCATTGCGGTGAGAGATTTGATTCAAAAATCTTGTGTGGTCACTGTGGTGGATGGAGACTAAACCCTCTGGGTATAGGAGTAGAAAGAGTTTTTGAAGAAATACAACAACTTTTTCCAGACAGTAAAATAATAATCTTTGACAAAGACCACATAGCGACTCAAAAAAGGGCGGAAAAAGCTAGGGACGATTTTTACAATACACCGGGAAGCATAATGATAGGAACAGAAATGGCTTTATCATTTCTAAATCAAAAAATAGAAAATGCAGCTGTGGTTTCTCTAGATTCATATTTTTCTATACCAGACTACCAAATAAGCGAGAAAATTTTTCACATACTTCTAGAAATGCGTTCTGTAAGCATAAAAGAATTTCTAATCCAAACCAGACAAGAAAATACAAAAATATTCGAACATGCAACAAGGGGAAACTTGGTTGATTTTTATAGAGAAGAAATTGAAGAAAGAAAAGCGATGGGATATCCCCCGTTTAATACTTATATAAAACTGACACTCGAAGGAGAGAAGGCGGTAATCCGAAAGGAAATGGAAAAAGTTAAAGAATATTTTATGCCAATGAAACTGCAAATATTTGATGCCTTTAACTCTCAAAATAAAAATAAACACGTGGTTCATGGCCTACTATACCTAGAAAAAGGAAAATGGCCGGACAAGGAGCTTTTGGAAAAAATAAGAAGATTGCCACCGCATTTTTCTGTCAGAATAGACCCGGTAAGCCTTTTATGATATTTTAGTAGTACAAATGACTGTTAAAATCCTACAAAAAGAAGAGGGGGTTCTACGAGAAATAGCTAGAGACTTGCTCCCAGAAGAGATCCAAAGTCCAAGAATACAAAAGGTTTTGAAAGACATGAAAGAAGCACTGGAATCTCAAGATGATGGTGTGGCTATCGCTGCGCCACAAATTGGAGAGTCTCTGAGGATTTTTATAGTATCTAGAAAAGTAGAAGAAATAATTGAAGAATCTAAGAGAAATAAAAAAAATATTTCTTTAGCAAAACGTACCAACGAACAGCTACCTGAAGAAATAGTATCCAAAGAAGATATCGTTTTTATTAATCCTGTAATTAAAAAAATATCAAAAGAAAGAAAAAATGTTGAAGAAGGATGCCTTTCTGTAAGATACCTGTATGGTCAAGTAAAAAGAAGCACCAAAGCCACCGTAGAAGCATTGGATGAAAAAGGTAGAAAATTTACTAGGGGCGGGACTGGACTCATGGCTCAAATATTTCAACACGAAATGGATCATTTAGATGGAATACTTTTCATTGACAAAGCACAAAACGTAGAAGAAATTTTCCCTGAACATCTTAAAAAGCTCAAATCTGATGCAAAAAAATAATATTAAATTCGGTTTTTTTGGAACATCAATATTTTCTGTATACGTTCTAGATGAACTAAAGAAAACTGGACTAATCCCCTCACTTATAGTTTCAACTGAAGACAAGGCTAGTGGCAGAAATCTTAAGATCACGCCTACAAAAGTGAAGGAGTGGGCTCTGAAAGAAAACATAAAGTACATCCAACCAAAAACTCTCAGAACGGAGGAGATTTTTAACGAAATAAAAAATAGTGAGCCAGCTTTTGACGTATTTATTGTTGCTTCATATGGAAAATTAATTCCTAAGAATATTTTAGAAATTCCCAAACACGGAACAATAAATGTTCACCCTTCCCTTTTGCCTAAACTTCGTGGAGCATCTCCTTTACAAAGCTCAATCCTCCTTGAAGACGAAACTGGAGTAACAATAATAAAATTGGATGAGGAAATGGACCATGGACCAATTATTTCTCAAGAAAAAATAGACATAGAATGGCCTCCTTATTCCGATACGCTCGAGAAAGTATGTGGTGAAGTTGGAGGAAGACTTGTTGCAAAAGTATTGCCGGATCTTATCGATGGAAAAATTTCAGAAACAGTGCAGGAACACGAAAAAGCTACTTTCACAAAAAAGATAGAGAAAGGTGACGCGGAGTTAAACATGTCTGACTCACCAAATGTAAATCTTAGAAAAATTAGAGCTTACAATGTCTGGCCAGGCGCCTTTTATTTTGAAAATATAAATGGAATCAAAAAAAGAATGGTTGTGAAAAAAGCTCGCATAGAAAATGGCGAATTGGTTCTAGAAAGAATCGTACCCGAGGGCAAAAAAGAAATGGATTACAAAGATTTTCTAAGAGGCTTAAAGTAGTAAGTTTAAATCAGATTACTGATTCTGATAATTATAGAGTGTAAGCGAATCCATATAGTTTGATTTTTGTTCAGCCTTAACCATTGTGTGCAGCAGTAGAATAATTATAAAGATACACCCAAATACAAATCCCACCAAAAACCAATTGGCTTTTTGTCTCAAACTGCCAACGTAAATATTATTTGTTGAATACGTCAATTTTCTTTAATAGTTGTTTCACTTTTGAAGCCCCCCGCCTAAACAATGTATCTTTCTTATTTTTTTGACTCACTATAGCCCTCTCTGCTTCGTCACGAACTATATCTATAGCTGTATAAAGTTCAGACTCTTCAGCAACAGCATATACCTGACTTCCACCTGGAACCATGATATTTATTTCGGCCTTAAAAATGTCTCCAGAGTTATGGTGCTTTGTGGTTCGTCCTATCTCTACCTCACATAAAACATTTTCACTATTTGGAATAAATTTTCCAAGTGAAGAAACCTTCTTTTCTACATACTCGCTTATTGCATCTGTTAAATCAAAATTTATTGCGCGTGTTTTGATATTCATATACTTATTATTATACACCCTATAAAATGCCCTTACAAATGCATTGCAATATCCATTATTTTTGATATTATCTAGACATTCCGGTGTAGCTCAGTGGTAGAGCAATCGCCTGTTAAGCGATTGGTCGTAGGTTCGATCCCTACCGCCGGAGC
>CAYRHZ010000002.1:0-41293 GCA_964424295.1 uncultured Candidatus Saccharibacteria bacterium
ATTCACATAGACTTGGAATCATAAGAGATTGGAAATCTCGATGGTTTGGAGTAAAAAACAAATATAAAGAATTCCTAAAAAGCGATGTTCTTTTGAGAGAATATCTAGAAAAGAAATTCAGAGGTTTTTATGTATCTAATGTTGAAATGGAAAGAGGTGAAAAAGTTCTAAGAATCATAGTAGAAACATCTAGACCAGGTATGATCATTGGACGATCTGGAGAGGGTGCTGTTAAACTTCGAAATGACGTTTTGAAATTTATCGCTAGAAATAAACTATCTACAGGAGGTGAAGTAAAAATTGATATCAAAGAAATAAAATCTCCAGAATCAAATGCTTCTATCGTTGCACAAATGGTTGCAGACGGACTAGAAAAGAGACTTCCTTTCAGAAGAGTTGTAAAACAAATGGTGGAGAAAGTAATGGCAAACAGAGATGTTAAGGGAGTTAGAGTTATTGTTTCAGGAATCTTGGGAGGAAACTCAATGGCAAGAACAGAAATGATAAAGAAGGGAAGAGTTCCACTTCAGACTTTCCGAGCAGACATCGACTACGCACAAGCTACAGCTAGACTGACACTTGGTGCTACTGGAGTAAAAGTTTGGATATACAAAGGCGATATATTCGCAAAGAAATAATTTAAAGCACTACCATGTTACTACCAAAAAAAGTAAAATACAGAAAATGGCATACAATGCGAAAAAACCCTAGCAAGGTTGGGGTAGCTTCACGTGGTGCAAAAATAGATTTCGGATCACATGCTATAAAAGCAATGGACGGTGCAAGAATAATGTCTAACCAGCTAGAAGCTGCTAGAAAAGCACTATCAAGAGCTCTTGGTAAAACAGGAAAGGTTTGGATTCGAGTTTTCCCAGATATGCCTCTTACAAAGAAACCAGCTGAAGTAAAGCTTGGAAAAGGAAAAGGAGATCTTTTTGGATACTGCGCACCTGTTAAGCCAGGAAGAATCATTTTTGAAGTTGATGGTGTTACAGACGCTGTTGCAAGAGAGGCCCTAAGAAAAGCTGGAACAAAGCTTCCTCTTAAGACAAAGATAATCGCTAAAGCACATTAATTTACATTACTTTTATGAAAATCAAAGAAATCGCAAAAAAGAATAAGGCAGAACTAGTAAAAATGCTCGGAGAGAGAAAAATGGCTCTAAGAGATTTCAGATTTTCTGTAAGTGGAAGCAATGTAAGAAATGTAAAGGAAGGAAAGGTTGCTAAAAAGGACATAGCGAGAATCCTTACATTGCTAAACAAGCAGTCAAATATTTCTGCATAATAAATAAACATATGAAAGATAACGCAAACAAAACAAATAAGGGAGGAGAAATGACAGGAGTTGTTGTTTCTACAAAGATGAAAGACACTGTGGTTGTAAAGGTGAAGAGATTTGTAAAACACCCTAAGTATGATAAGTATATGTCTATAGACAAGAAGTTTAAGGCGCACGATGCTGGAAACACAAAGCAAGTGGGGGACAAGGTAACAATAGTAGAAACTGCTCCTATTTCTAAGGACAAGAGGTTTAAAATCGCATAAGAATTTATTTAAAAATATATGATACAAGCAAGATCAATCGTTAAAATAGCTGACAACTCTGGTGGTAAGATCGGAAGAGTTTTCAAAGTGCTGGGAAGCTCAAAGAAAAGATATGCTGGAATAGGAGAGTTGGTAGTTATTTCTATTCAAAAGGCAGAGCCAAGAAAGACAACTAAAAAGAAAGATGTTACTTATGCTCTAGTTGTAAGACAAAAAGCTCCTTTCAGAAGAAAAGACGGTTCATATATTAGATTTGATGAAAACGCAGTTGTTCTTGTGGTTAAGGATCCAAAGAAAAAAGAACCAGTAGCAGGAAGAATTTTCGGACCAATCCCTAGAGAAATAGGAGAAGTTGGTTACCAAAAAATTATCTCTTTAGCGCCAGAGGTAGTATAACTTTAAATAAAATGAACGTAAAAAAAGACGACAAAGTAATAATTTTAACAGGAAAGGACAAGGGTAAAACTGGTTCAGTAATAAAGGCTATGCCAAAAGATGGCAAGGTTATAGTTTCTGGAGTAAACATTTCTAAAAAACACCAAAAAGCTAGAAAGTCAGGAGAGAAGGGTCAGATAATTGAAAAAGCTATGCCAATAAGTGTTTCAAACGTTAAGAAAGCAAAATAAAATAAGTAACAGCAAATATTATGGAATCAATTAAAACAAAAACAGGAAAAGCTTTCGAAGCACTAAAGGGAGAATTTGGTTATAAAAACCCTATGCAAGCACCTAAGGTAATGAAGGTTGTAGTTTCTTCTGGTATCGGATCTGTAAAAGATAAAAAGAAAATTGAACTTATAGCAGACAGACTTTCAAAAATCACAGGGCAAAAGCCATCTAGAAAGGGAGCAAAGATTTCTATCGCAGCTTTCAAAGTTCGAGAAGGGGACCCAGTAGGAATGCAAATCACTTTGAGAGGCGCAAGAATGTATGATTTTCTAGACAGACTAGTAAACATCGCTCTTCCGAGAACAAAGGACTTCCGAGGTATTTCTTCAAACGGAATTGACCAAATGGGTAACTATACTCTAGGAATAAAAGAAAACACTATTTTCCCAGAATCAGGAGACGAGGATTTGAAAGATGTTTTCGGACTTGCAGTAACAGTTGTAACAAACGTTAAAGATCCAAAGCAGACAAAAGCATTCCTTCTCCACTTAGGATTCCCATTTAAAAAGGTAGAAACTAAAGAAGTTAAAGCAAAGCTTGATCCAAAGAAAGGAAGATTCGCAAAGAAATAAACAAAAGACCACCTAACAGGTGGTTTTTTGTTGTATTGACAAAAAGCGGGAAAGTGTTATATAATGCAACGCGGAAATGCCTACGTTTGGGCTATCCCACAGGAGACAGCAGATGACGACAGCTACCGAATCGGCTACCACGACCAGTACGGAACAGGCCAGCACGAAGGACTTCTGGACGCAGGTCCAGGAGGTCGACCTCTCGGCCGTCCCGACGGATGCCATCGACCTCCACGAGCCGAAGGACGACGCCGTCGTTCTCGGCGAGGCGAGTGACATCTCTCGCAGGATCTACGTGGTGATGAACCGGGAGTCTCGCAAGTTCCACGAATTCGAGATTCAGCTTCTCGAGAAGGGAAGGAAGCACCAGGAGCTTCACACGGAATCGGGTGACGACGACCACAACTGCGCCGACTTCAAGAAGGAAATCCTGCCCCTGGTGGAGGAGGGCAGGAAGCAGGCCGCACGGTTGGACCTCATCAGGTCCCTGTTCTGGACGTCGATGAAGATCGACTTCCCGGACCTCGAAGGCAAGGAAAACATCTTCATCGCCCAGGGGTGGAAGGTGGGCCACGAGAAGCAGAGTCCCCGTGGCCGCTTCGGCGTCCGGGTGTACGAAGTTCAACATCGGTGACCTGTTAGGTGCCCATCGGCACAACGGGTAGCGATGCATAGCTAGTCCGCTAAGTAAGTTCAGCGGCAGCAAACAGGAGTGTGTGGAGGTCGGCATCGTGCCGACCTCTTTTTTGTTTGACTTTCAAAGGCTTAATTGTTAGTATGAACCCCGAGCTAATAAGCTCTATTTTGTTTGAAATCATTCATATTCGGCGCATTTCTTTGTCGCCAGCTCCGCCTACTTCCTTTGCAGTATTTTTATACAGCTCGGTCGTATGCTCGCTGTCTTCGCGAACTGCATCCAAATCTGAATAATTTCAGAAATACATAAAACCTAATGGCAAAAACATCAGTACTAGCAAGAGCAGCAAAGAAACAAAAGTTTTCTACTCGGGCAACAAACCGATGTTTTAAATGTGGACGTGGAAGAGCATTCATGCGAGACTTTGGTCTTTGCAGAATCTGTTTCAGAGAGCTAGCCAATGAAGGAAAGATACCAGGAGTAAAGAAATCAAGCTGGTAATTAAAAAAAGTAGTCTAGGCAAGTCCGGAGCCACTAGGTAAGGGAAACTACCAAGATATAATAAACAAAAAAATGGACCCAATCTCAGACATGATAGTTCGAATAAAGAATGCAACAGACTCTAAAAAAGAATCTGTAGTTTTCCCTTATTCAAAAATCAAGCTAGCTATTCTAGAAATTTTACAAAAGGAAGGATATATAAAGTCTTTTGGTAAAAAGGGAAAGAAAGTTATCAAGTTCATAGATGTTACTTTGAGCTATGACGGAAAAGACGGAAGAATAAACGGAGTTAAAAGAGTTTCAAAGACTTCAAAAAGAGTTTACGTTGGATCAAAAGAAATCAAGAAAGTTAAAAATGGACTAGGTACTCTTGTTCTTTCAACTCCAAAAGGAATAATGACAGACAAAATGGCAAGAGATGCAAAGGTCGGTGGGGAAGCTCTATTTGAGATCTGGTAGATCAAAATTTAAATATAAAATATATGTCAAGAATCGGTAAAAAAATAATAAGTATCCCAGCAGGAGTAGAAGTGACTTACAATCACCCAGTCTTAACTGTAAAAGGCAAAGAAGGAACTCTTGTTAAAAATTTTAATAAAGATATAGAGATTACAATAACTCCAACTGAGATAACTCTAGTTCCAAAAGTTTCTACTCTGGCTAGTAGAGCTCTATGGGGAACATACTCATCTCATATACAAAACATGGTAAAGGGCGTTGCGACTCCTTTCGTTAAGAAGCTTATTCTAGAAGGTATTGGATACAAGTCAGAAGTAAAAGGAACAAATCTTGTTCTTGCATTAGGATTTTCTCACCAAGTTATCGTTCCTATTCCAGAAGGACTTAAAGTCACTGCAGAAAAGAACATTATAGCTTCAACAGGTGCAGACAAAGAATTGGTTGGAAGCTTTGCGGCAAAGGTAAGATCTCTAAAGAAACCAGAACCATACAAAGGAAAGGGTATGAGATACGAAGGAGAAGTTATTAAGCGAAAACAAGGCAAGAAAACTGCATAATATCTAAAGTAAAAAAATGAAATCATTAAACTCAAAAATTACAAATAGAATCAGAAGACGAAACAGAATTCGATCTAAAATTTCTGGTACTTCTACTATGCCAAGACTTTCTGTGTTCAAATCAAACACAAGTATTTCAGCACAAATCATAGATGACAATGCTGGAGTAACACTAGCGACAGCTCACAGTAGAGATGTAAAAGGAAAGGGATTGTTGGTAAAAGCAGCGCTTGTTGGAAAACTTGTTGCAGAGAAAGCTAAAGCTAAAAACATTGATAAGGTAGTTTTTGACAGAGGAGGATTCTTTTACGCTGGAAACGTTAAGGCTTTAGCAGAGGGAGCTCGAGAAGGAGGGCTTAAATTTTAAAAATATATGGAACCAGAAATAACAAACAATGATGTAAAAATAGAAGAGGTTGCTGTAGAGGCTGTTCCGCAAGAAGCTTCTTCTGAACGTGCTCCAAGAGATTTTAGAAAAAATTCTAGAAAACCAGGACCAAGAAGAGAAGCTCGAGTTAAGCCTGAGTTCGACCAAAAAATAATCGATATCCGAAGAGTTACTCGTGTAGTTACCGGAGGTAGAAGATTTAGCTTCTCAGTTGCTGTTGTTATTGGAGACAGAAAAGGAAAAGTGGGCGTTGGTATGGGTAAGGCAGGGGACACACCAGTTGCTATCGACAAAGCAGTAAGAGACGCTAGAAAGAACATGATCAAAGTTAATCTTACAAAGCACGCTTCACCTCTACACGAAGTGTCTGCTAAATTCTCAAGTTCAAGAGTTCTTATCATGAAGGCGCCTGGAAAGGGAGTTCTTGCTGGTTCATCAGTTCGTGTTGTTCTAGAGCTTGCTGGTATTAAAGAAGTTTCAGCTAAGATCTTTTCTAGAAGTAAAAACAAAATTAACAATGCAAAAGCAGCTGTTAAAGCATTGAAAATGATGAAGTCTACAAGAGTAAGCCAGAGCGCATAAATAAAATAATATGGAAAAACACAATTTAAAAAGAAAAACACCTAATAAGAAAACTAGAATAGTTGGAAGAGGTGGAAAGCACGCAAAAACTTCTGGAAGAGGAACAAAAGGACAAAACGCTAGAGCCGGACACAAAAAGCGACCAGAAATTCGAGATTTCATCAAGAGAATTCCAAAACTTCGAGGACGAGGTAAAAACATCAACACAAGTATTCAAAATAAATACCACGTTGTTAACCTTGGTGATTTAAATAATCTATGTAAAAACGGAGACACTATTTCTCCAGAAACTTTGGTAAAGTACAATGTTTTAAAGTTAGTAAAAGGAAAATTGCCTGAGGTAAAAATCTTGGGGGGAGGGGTATTAGACAAATCTCTAACCTTTAAGGGTTGTACAGTTTCTGCTTCTGCGAAATTGCAAATAGAGAAAGCGGGGGGTACTATTAACTAAACTGAAGCAAAATGAAAGAATTTTTTAACAAGTTCACTCTAGTATTTCAAGACTCAGTTCTTCGAAAGAGAATTCTTTTTACTTTGTTTGCATTAGTGCTTTTTAGAGCTTTGTCTGCAGTTCCTATTTCTGGTATCGACACTGGAAGACTTGCTCAGTTTTTTTCAAACAACCAGTTTCTAGGTCTACTTAATATTTTTTCAGGAGGAGGCTTATCACAGCTTTCTATTGTGATGCTTGGAGTTTCACCTTACATTACTGGCTCTATCATAATGCAACTTCTTACTATAATGTCTCCAAAGCTTAAGGCTATGTACCAGGAAGACGGGGAAGCTGGAAGAAGAAAATTCGCACAATACGGAAGAATGCTTACTGTACCACTTGCTTTACTACAAGGTTATTCATTTATTAAAATATTAGAAACACAACAGGTTATTGTTGGTCTATCTGGTATTGAGTTAATAACAAATCTAATTGTTATCACAGCTGGTTCCATTTTGCTTATGTGGATTGGAGAACTTGTGTCTGAATATGGAATCGGTAATGGTATAAGTCTTATCATATTTGCAGGTATCGTAGCGGCTCTTCCTACTCAAATAGGTCAGCTTATATACGCTTTTGATCCTTCTCAAATACCGGTATACCTAGCTCTTATGGTTGTTGCGGCGCTTGTAATAGTCTTGGTTGTTGTTATCACAGAAGCAGAAAGACCGATACCTATTGTTCAAGCAAAACAAGTACGAGGTAACAGAGTTTTTGGGGGAGGATCTTCATATCTACCTTTGCGAATTAACCAAGCCGGAGTGATTCCAATCATATTTGCTCTATCTATACTTTTGTTCCCGCAAATGATCCTAAGATTTTTGCAAGGAATTAGTAACACTACTGTTCAAAGTATCTCAACTACCGCTTTAAATCTATTGGCAAATAGCTGGTTCTACGGAGTTTCTTATTTCTTTCTAGTGTTTATTTTCACTTACTTCTATACAGCAGTTACATTTGATCCAGATCAAATCTCTACAAACTTACAAAAGAACGGTTCATTTATTCCAGGAGTTCGACCGGGAAAATCTACTTCAGATCACATCTCTAGAATCCTAACTAGACTTACTTTGGTTGGAGCATTATTTCTAGGTGTAATAGCTGTGTTGCCGTTAATAGCATCACAAGTAACTGGTATTACTGCCATATCTGTTGGAGGAACATCACTTCTAATCGTAGTTTCAGTTGTTATTGATTTGATTAAGAAGGTTGATGCTCAGGTATCTATCCGAGAGTACTAAAATCTTTCAAATCTGACGAACTCCAATCTATTCACAAAAAAGACCTCTAAATCAGAGGTCTTTTTTGTACCCGTGTCAATTGGAATTTATGGTCCTTTATGGTTATATTTGTGTTGGGGGGGATTGATGAAGATCATCGTCGCCGACAGAAGAGGGATCGTTTTTTCTGCTATCGAGGCGGGCCTGCGCAAGAGGAACATTCAGACCCCGACTGTGCTGGCCAGGGACGGAAAGACACTCCGCGAGTTTCTTGGCCTCTGCGCAGACGTAGTGGTGGTTTCGGCACAGCTTTTGCCGGGCTACACCACCAACGAACAACTGGCAGAGGAGGTGAAGAAACAGTGCTCTAGCGCCGTGTTTGTTGTCTACAACAGCGTGGTGGAGAAGCACGGTCCAAACGTCGACCTTCGGATTCCCAGCTTTGTTGGTGGTGGAGACAAAACTATCGGTCTTCACATCGTAGACTATCTTTCCGACCACGTATTCGTCGTCGGCACTGGAGTCTACGTCCAGCTCAGCCTTGTATTCTCGTTCGATTAGAGGGCGGACTTTTTGTCGCCCTTTTGTTTTGTATGATATTATATCTTTATGAATCAATTTACTTTCATTATCTTTGGACCTTCGGGTTCAGGGAAGGGTACTCAAGCACATTTATTAATTGATCTTTTAAAAAAAATAGATAGCGAAAGAAAGGTAATGTATATTGAAACAGGACAGAGGTTTCGAGAATTTGCTGATAGTGGTTCTTATACTGCAACTTTGGTGAAGGGGGTTATGAGCACAGGGGCACTTCTTCCAGAATTTTTACCAATATGGATGTGGACAGAAATTCTAGTTCACGATTTTGCAGGTAACGAGAATATTATTTTTGAAGGAGTATCTCGACGAGAGCACGAAGCCCCTATACTTGATTCGGCAATGCGATTTTATAAAAGAGAAAATCCTTACGTTATTTCAATAAATGTTTCAAAAGAATGGGCAACACAAAGACTTAATGCTCGAGGTAGATATGATGATACTCCTGCAGATATTATAGAGAGATTAAATTGGTACGATAAAAATGTTGTACCAGCAATAGACTTTTTCAAGAATGATCCATACTATAAAATTCTAGAAATTAATGGAGAGCAGAGTATAGAGGACGTACATAAGGAAATTGTACAAAAACTAGGAATCTGATAGGCTGGCCTTTAAACAATAGGGTGATTAAAACAAAGAAACCAGAAGAAATAGAGATAATGAAAGAGGGCGGAAAACGTCATGCTTTTATCTTGTCAGAATTGGCAAATATGGTGGCTCCAGGCATCTCTACTCAAATACTTGAAGACAAGGCAAGGGTGCTCATAGAAGAGGGCGGCGACAAGGCTGCGTTCTTAAACTACACACCAAGAGGGGCTAAAAGGCCTTACCCAGCAGCTCTTTGTGTTTCTGTAAACAACGAAATTGTTCACGGTATACCAAACGAAAATCCAATGATATTGCAGGAAGGAGATGTTGTTACGCTCGACCTAGGACTTGTTCATGGGGGACTAATAACAGACAGTGCAATAACTGTGGGTGTGGGAAATGTAAGTGATGAGAATAGAAAACTAATGGAACACTGTAGAGAGGCACTTTATCTAGGAATAAAAGAGGCAAAAGGAGGAAATCATGTAGGAGATATTGGCTTTGCAATCGAATCTTTTGTAAGGCCTTTGGGATATGGCTTGTCAGAGGGATTGGCAGGCCACGGAGTTGGCTATAAGGTACACGAAGATCCATTTGTTCCAAACGAAGGACGCCCTGGTCAAGGGGAAAAACTTATTCCCGGAATGGTTATTGCAATAGAGCCTATGATAACTCTTGGAAGTAGTAAAATCACATTAGATAAAGACGGATATACATACAAAACAAAAGACGGTTCAAATGCCGCACACTGTGAACACACCATTGTTGTTACAGAAGGCGATCCAATTATTCTAACAAGCTAGAACTTTAGCCTAGCGAACTCTTGGCTTATATTTGTGAAGTTCTTTGGTTGTGGTATTGTATAGAAAATTAACCCAAACAATATGCACCCAAAAAAAGAAAGAACACTAGTCATCATAAAACCGGATGGAATTCAGAGAACTTTAATAGGGGAGATAATAAAAAGATATGAAAGGGTGGGTCTAAAATTAGTCGGAATAAAAATGCTTGTTCCAGACGCTCCACTTATTGAAAAACATTACACACTAGATCCAGAATGGAGAAGAATTACTGGTGAAAAAACTATTGCTAGCTATATTAAAAAGGGTGAAACTCCATGGACGACAGATCCGCTAGAAGTTACGAGAGTTGTTTTGCAAAATTTAATAAAATTTATGACATCAGGTCCAGTGGTGGCAATGGTTTGGGAAGGTGCGCACGCTGTAGAAATAGGAAGAAAGGTGACTGGAGGAACAGAGCCTAGAACCTCGGATGCCGGAACAATTAGAGGAGATTATGTCTTAGATTCCTATATGGTTTCAGATCATGACAAAAGAGCTGTTAGAAATCTGGTTCATGCATCAGGTTCACCCAAGGAAGCGGACATGGAGATTGAACATTGGTTTAGTGCAAATGAACTTACAGATTATAGACTAATTCAAGATCTGATTCTTTATGACGTTAACTTAGATGGTATTCTCGAATAGGTTCACTATTGTCTTAAATAGTTTCTAAAATTAAAGTTTTTACCAGCTATTTTATAGCTACTACTTACTGAGCCAGGTCTTCCATTCAATGGTGCGGTATATGTAAAAACCACATCGGAAACTTGGAATCTATCATTATTTAGATCTACAGCAACTCCAGTTCCTCGAGATATTGTCATTTTATTTCCAGTCTGTGATATGACTAAAGGACTTTGCGCCCCCATGTCCGGTCTAGATATGGTCAGTATTGTTCCTCCACCAGAAACAGAAGCCCCTGTTGCTGAAGTTAATGCCCAGTTTATTTTTCTATTCAAGAAAGTCCCTTCCTCTTCTATTTTTGTTGAGTCTATATTTCTTCTACCACCTTCAAGCAAGTTGTATGTTCCAACCACAGCTCCAGACATAATAATCCCAAATAGAGCAATGTAAACCATTGTTTCCATCAAAGTAAACCCGGAATTGTTTTTTCGACTTTTCATTATGGTGTGGTGTATAAAACTTGTAATTTATCTGTAGATGCAAGGTTTGAAATGCCATATATCCAATCTCCATCAATATCAAAACCTAACGGTGCGAGGTTGCCAAAATTGAAGGCCTTAAATCTCCCGGAGTTTAATGTGGCTGAGTTCCAATTTATATATTTACTATCCCAAATTTGAAATTCTTCTCCAGGTCTGTTGGTTCCTAAATATACATATTCTCCAGAAACTTTTATTGTAGATACATCAGATGAAACTTCTCCCTGACCTATTATTGGAAGGCTTGTAGCGGAATTTGTTATATTGAAAACATATAATTCAGGACCTACAGTGTTACTGCTTCTACCCAGATAAAGACTGTTTCCCACAAGAGAAATACTCATGCCGTCTTGAATTCCAGGTAGATCAACTGAGTTTATTTCCGAAACTGTGTCTCCAGTAACATCAAGTACCGCTAGTTCTCTTAAATTAGAATCTGATGCTATAAATGCTAATCTTTTAATAACATTTCCAACCTTCTGCTCTCGCACGATTAGATCGTTTACAGTTCTGTTTAGTTCAAAACCGTTTCCAATCTCAGTGGGCAGGGTTGGTGTGCTTATGTCAAAAATGTGAAATTCTGTTCCCAGAGTTTCTCTAACAGTGATATAAAGTCTTTGCCCGTATATATAAAGTCTATAGCCCTGTGGGTATGATCCAAATTGATCTACGTTTTGTAAAGTAACTTGTGTTTTTAAATCTGGATTATGAGAGTCTGTGACATCGAAAACTGACAATTGTTTTGTTGTTGTGGCAACAGCTACAAATGCATAGGTTCTTCCAGTGCTTAGGTCTTGTTCGACGTCAATCGCATTAATTTTTACTGAAAAACCATTTAGTTTTAAGTCGTATGAACCAACGGCAACAGGACTGGTTCCTATCCCAGTTGGAATATCGTAAACATAAAAGGAGGGGACTGTATTTGTTGTTGCATATATTTTTTTATGTAGGACATCGATACTAGTAAATTGTTTTCCTGGTGTGTTTGAAAGGGTGCCTACAGAGAGTGGGGAGTTATCTTTCCAGTTTCCGTTTGGTGTATTTAAAATACAGTCACCGCCTCGGTTAATTATTTCTTGTGAGTTTGTAAGGTTTGTATAAAGAGAGCTTTCTGTTCGGGGGTAGTTATTAACTTGCCAATCAACTTTTGCTTCAACAAATTTTGAACATGAAGAAATGTCAATGATATTTGTTTCTACAAAATAACAAAGACCTCCGTCTATACAAGATTGGTCTGCTGGATCGGAAACAACAACAGATGCTACTCTTGGCTTTGAAACTGCTCCATAGAAGTCCTGTTTAATTAGTGATCTCAAGTCTTCTAATTCCGTTTTTGTTTTGTAGAGACCTTCATTTGATGTTCGACTTACTTGGGTCCAATACTGTGCCGCAAAATTTCCTTGTAAGGCACCAGTAAGAACAATAGATATGAGCGCAAAAGCAATCATAAGCTCTAGTGTAGAGAATCCCACTTGTTTCAGTGCACGACCTGTATTTTTACCAAGCAATTTTTCCTTCATAATTTATGTTTATCTCAGCTGACATTCCTCTTGTTGTGTCTAGTACAGTAATAGCTCCGTTATAGCTTGCATCTCCACTAAGCTGGGAGAATGTTACTTCTGTCGGTGCAAGTGGCGAGAATTCTAAATCATACGAAGAGTTTAGAACTATGTCTTTTGATGTGTCTCTTGTGGCAAAAGTATTTCCTTCAAAAATAATATATGTTTTACTTCCACCCGGATTAAAAGCAACCCCGTGAATTTTTTGGTTTATATTATTAAATGAGTTTGCTCGGGCAGTTTGTAGGGCTGTTCCAATTGTGCTGACTTCAGATCGAAATGCGTCACCTCTAAAACTATTTATCTCAATAAAAGAGGCGACAGAACCTACAATAGTGACTAATCCTACGGTTATCAGGATTTCTAGTAGCGTGAATCCTCGTTTTTTGATTGTCACATTAGCCATTTAAGTTTTGAGTAATGCTGTAAATAGGAGTGATAATCGATATTGCTATGAAGCCAACTAGTATTCCCATAATTATCATAAGAGCTGGTTCGATTAAACTTGAAAGGTTTTTCGTAAAGTCATCTACTTGTGATTCATACAGTTCCGAAAGGTATATAAGTGAGTTTGAAAGATTACCGCTTCTTTCTCCAACAGAAATAATCTGTGAAAGTACGTCGGGGAACAGATGTCTTCTTGTTCCAAGATACAAGGAAATTTTATCCCCGCGATTTATACTAACTGATAATTTTTTAAATTCTTCTCGGTAAACCAAGTTGCTACTCGTTTTCTCCGCAATAGGTATTGCCTCGCTTACCGTAACGCCCCCCTTAAGCAGTAGTCCTATGGTCCTCGTGGAGTTTGCGAGGTTGTAATCTCTAATAATATTTCCAATCAGTGGAATTCTTAGTATGAATTTGTCGAAATAGAAGTGAAAGGTTTTACTTTTTTTCAGCACGAACATAAAACCAAGAACCGCTGAAGCTATAGCGAAGAAAATATATATACCATTATGTCTTATAAACTCACTTAAAAATATTACAATTCTAGTAGAGAGGGGGAGTTTTATGTGTAAGCTTTGAAAAACGGGCATAATTTTGGGGAATAGATAAATCATCAGGAATCCCGTAATTCCAAAAGTCGCAAGTGTAACAACGATAGGGTATACAAAGGCCCCAACAACTTTTTTCTTTAAAACCTCCTTCTTTCGAAGCTCATCTGCCAGGTAGTCTAGGTTTTCTGAAAGTATCCCACTAGATTCACCGAAACTAATTATGTTTATGGAAAAATCACTAAACATATTAGGGTACTTTGCTAGACTAGTAGAAAGCTGTTGGCCATTTGATACGTCCAAAATTATTGCATCTAAAATTCTAACGTAACCTTTTTTACGAGTTTGCTCCTTAATCATGTGTAAACTGTCCAGAACTGGAACTCCCGCCTTGACTAGAAATGAAAGTCTTTTGATAAAAAAAGTCTGATCCTTGTTAGACATTTTTCCGAAAGATATTTTTTGCATTTCACTAAAATAACTCTTTCTTTCTTTGATAGGTTTTACTTCGACGTTTTCAATTTTTACAGTCTTTTTAGCTCTCATATATTTTATTCGTGTACAACTCGCAGGATCTCTTCTAGGGTGGTTTCGCCAGTTAGGGCTTTCATGAAACCATCTTCAAGCATAGTTGTCATTCCTCTTTCTACGGCCAGTTTTTTTATTTCACTTGCTGAAGATTTTTTCAAAATAGCTTCTTTTATTACGTCATCAGCCACTAGAACCTCGTTTATAGAAAGTCTTCCAACGTAACCACTTTTGCCACATTTTTTACAACCTTTACCTTTGTAGAATTCACTGTCGTCCTTCATAAGTCTTCCAAATGGTGTTTCTTTCAAACTATCTATTAGTGCCTGTGTCATCTCAACTTTTTCTTTGCAGTTTTTGCATATTTTTCTGACAAGTCTTTGTCCAATAGCCACACTAACAGTAGATGCGACAAGGTACTCTTCAATTCCCATATCTAAAAGACGGGGGAGAGTCGTGGCTGCATCGTTTGTATGTAGTGTTGAAAGTAGCAAGTGTCCAGTAAGGGCAGTATTCACTGCAATAGATGCTGTTTCAGCGTCACGAATTTCTCCAACCATAATAATGTTTGGATCTTGTCGAAGGATACTTCTTAGTCCATTTGCAAAAGTTAGTCCCGATTTTGCATTTACTTGGATTTGTTCAATTTCATCTACAGCGTATTCAATAGGGTCTTCAATAGTCACGATTGAAACCTCCGGAGAATTTAACATCTTTATAAGAGTATAAAGAGTTGTGGTTTTTCCAGATCCAGTAGGTCCTGTAGAAAGGATCATTCCATTAGGTTTCTTCATTGCCTGTACAATTTTCTTTACATCGCTTTGGCTAAAACCAAGAGATTCTAAGCTGAAAACTTCTGCTTTGTCAGAGAGAAGTCGCATAACAGCATTTTCTCCGTGGTATGTTGGCACGATAGATACGCGAAGGTCTACAAATTCACCAGTTTCTTTCCCGTTTTCATGAAAGCTATATCTGAAACGACCATCCTGTGTTGCCTGGTGTTCGTCTGTGCGAAGTTTGGAAAGGACTTTTATTCTAGAGATTATCTCGTTATGTATGATTTTTGGGAAATCATGCGCTTCTTGTAGAACGCCGTCTATTCGAAATCTTACCCTTACGTTATCTACCCCTGGGTCAATATGGATGTCAGAAACCCTTGAATTATAGGCATTTTCCACTAAACAGTCGACAAGGTTTATGATAGATATGTCTCTACCTTTTATTAAATCTGTCTCCAATATGTCCAGTTTTTCCTTAGTTGTAGTCATTTTAGGAGTTTCCTGCTTCTTCGGCTTTGGCAGAACTCTACTCCTAAGGTGTGCGTTTTACAACTTGAATTATCTTAAAAATGTGTTAATTTTTTGTGGCCTTTTTTACTGCATTTGCCACTGCTTTCGCTACTCTTTTATCAAAAGGACTCGGAATAATATAACTAGGGGACAGTTCTTTTTTTGAAATTAGATTTGCTATTGCCCCAGCTGATGCAAGTTTCATTTCCGTTGTTATTTGCTTTGCGCCAGAATCTAGGACACCTCTAAATATTCCAGGAAAAACTAATACATTGTTTATTTGGTTAGGGTAGTCACTTCTACCAGTTCCAAAAACTTTTATTTTAGTTTTTTTAGCTTTTTCCATACTTATTTCTGGATTTGGGTTAGCCATTGCCAAGACTATTGGATCTTCTGCCATTTTTTTTACCCATTCTGGTTTTAGAGCATCAGCTACGGACACACCGATAAAAACATCTGCAAGAGCTAGTGCCTCTTGTAGTCCACCTGTTTCATTTTTGCCATTTGTTTTTTCAGCAATCGCTTTCTTATATTTGTTTAAGTCTGTTCTATTTTTGTGCAGAGCGCTTTTACTATCCAGCATTATTATATTTTTTCCTGTTACTCCGTAACTCATTAGGAGGTTAGCTATGGCTATAGCTGCAGAACCAGCACCGTTTATTACAACTTTAACCTTTGCTTTGTCCTTTTTTACAACCTTAAGGGCATTAATTAGTGCTGAAAGTACCACAATAGCAGTACCATGCTGGTCGTCATGCATTACAGGGATATCCAACTCTTTTTTTAGTCTTTCCTCAATCTCAAAACATTTTGGTGCAGAAATGTCTTCTAAGTTTATTCCACCAAAACCAACAGATATTATTTTTATTGTTTTAATGATTTCTTCTGTATTTTGTGTGTCCAAACAAATAGGGTAGGCATCTACCCCAGCAAACTCTTTAAAAAGTATTGCCTTACCTTCCATCACTGGAAGTGCTCCATACGGACCAATATTGCCTAGTCCCAAGACGCTTGAGCCATCGGAAATGACAGCAACAGAGTTTGATTTTAGAGTGAGTCTGTTCGCCAGACTTTTGTCTTTTGATAAAACTCTAGAAACCTCTGCTATACCTGGCGTGTAGGCTACAGACAAGTCATTCTTATTTTTTATGGGTATTTTAGAATAAACCCCTAGTTTCCCCTTAAGTTTTCTATGTTTAGCCAGTGAAAGTTTATAATAGTCCATATTTAAAAAAGTAAGTATCTATTGTACTACAATCCTAAAATATTAGTATTGTCTTATTTTACATAAAAACATACAATTAAGTGGTAATTTAAATTAATAATAAACTAGTCGGATTTTAATAAAATATGAAAAAAATTTTAATACTTGTTTTGTTCTATCTCGCATTACTTACTCCATTAAAAGATCTCTCTGCTCAATCAAGCGATATAATATTCTCGATGAACTGTGCATCGTCTAGCGATACCAATTGTGGTTGGCCAGGTAGCGTACCAGAAAACGCACATCACTCCAGAACTTTCTTGCAAGGCGGTGGGCCAAATGGTCAAAATGCCATGCGCTTCAATTACCTCAATAGTGGGGGATATGATGAGTTTTATTTAGGGTGGTCTGGATTCATCGAGCAGGAAAACCTTCCGCAAGGATCCACTCGCTATTATCGTTTCCGACTTCGCTATACTCCTGAAACTATATTCAATGGCTATAACTCAAGTGGAGGAACAGGGCGTATGTTAAACAAGTATCTCATTGTGGGTGATGGTTGTGGTAGTAATTGTAGACCTATTCTCCAGGCTTATACCTACGACATGACAGGTAATTTTAGAGTCACGTTGCAAATTGATGGTGGTGCATATCCAATAACAGTTGACAATCTCACAGCTGGAGTCTGGTATGATATTCAGCTAGAACTTAACACTTCTAGTAGTACTTCTAACCCAAATGGTAGCTATAAGATGTGGGTTAACAACAATAACTATTCTTCACCAAGTGCACAGACTTCTGGTTTCCAACTCAACCCAGTTCGTTGGGGTTATGTTGCTTTTGGATTCTACTCAAACCATGTAGTAACTTCTCAAGGGCAAGTAGGCATGATTCTGACAGATTTCCAAGCAGCAAGGAGTTTTAATTCAAACTGGTATGGTGGTGGCTCAACCACACCTCCTCCTCCAACCGTTACTGTTCCTACAGCACCAGCATCTCTTTCAGCGTCACCAGCAGGAACATCACAAGTAAACCTATCCTGGACAGACTCATCAAACAACGAAACAGGATTCAGAATAGAAAGAAAGACAGGTTCAGCTGGAACATACGCAGAAATAGCTACAGTAGGTGCAAATACAACAACATATCAAAACACAGGTCTTACTGCTTCTACACAGTATTACTACAGAGTAAGAGCATACAACTCTGCGGGTAACTCGTCTTACTCAGTAGAATCTATAGCAGTGACTTCTAACCCAACAACAGTATCTCCTTCAACACGATTTACAGTAGGGCAACGTGTTCAAACTACAGCTAATGTAAATGTTAGGAGTACAGCATCAGCCACAGGAGCTCTCTTGGGGACACAAGCACTTGGAGCACTGGGTACAATAGTAAGTGGGGGCACTTCAGTAGACGGGTACTACTGGTGGAATGTTAACTTCGATTCAGGCGTAGATGGTTGGAGTGTAGAAACATTTCTAAATCCATATACTGCACCTGCAACACCAACCCCAACAACTAGTGGTGTATTCTTTAACGAAGGATGGGAGTCTGGAAGTAAAGCCAACTCTTTCAATAGTAGTGGTTATGGAAATTTATTAAACAGTACCCAATATAGTGTTCAAACATCTACTCGATCTACTGGAAGTTATGGTTTAAGACATGGTCTTACAACGGGTATGACTGGAGGGGATGCTCAATATGCGACACAACACTTTGGGGATTCAGTTACAGGACCAGTTGTTTCAGGTACAGCTGGTAACACATATAGTGACGTATATGCTCAATGGAAGGTATTCTACTCACCAGGGTTTAATTTTGCCGTAAATCCAAAGCAGGTGATTTTTGGTACACAAGATTCCAGAAGACACGACAATTCTTGTTGTAATCCTTGGGTATCACACTATATGCTAATAAATAGTTATGGTGGTTATTTTCAAGCAGAAGGAAATAATAAACAAGGGGCAAGTGGACAATGGTTAAACATAGGACTAAACCAAAGTGGATATTCAGGATCAAATAGATACGCTATACAATCTGGAAGATGGTATACGATAGAAGTTAGAAGAAGATTAAATGATGCAAACCAAGATAATGGTGTATTTGAAATGTGGATTGATGGAACACTTGTTGCTCGACATTCGAATGTAAGATGGAGAGTTCCATGGACAGGAACATTTGGAGATGATTTCACACGTGGCACAAACTTCTTTATGATATCGGATTATCTAACCGATGGAATACCAGTGCCAGCAAATCAAGAAATATACTATGATGATGTAAAACTTAGTACAAGTTATATAGGCACTAGTGGCACAACAACCCCTACACCCCCACCGCCAGTAACACCAACAGCAGACATTAGGGCAAACAACTCAACTTCACCAATATCAATAGTTAGTGGTAGTTCAGCCACAATATCTTGGGCATCTACAAATACAACTACATGTTCTGTATCACCAAGTAGTTGGACAGGAACAAGTGGTTCCCAATCAACAGGAGCACTTACAGCTAGTAGAACATATACAATCTCTTGTACTGGTTCAGGCGGGACAGTTACAGACTCTATTTCGGTTAATGTTACACCTCCACCCGACACAACACCTCCAGCAGTCTCTGTATCATCACCGGTTTCAGGTTCTACAGTAAGTGGAACAGTAACAGTCTCAGCTAATGCATCAGACAACATAGGTGTAGCAGGAGTTCAATTTAGATTAAATGGAGTGAACCTAGGAATTGAAGACACAACATCTCCATATTCTGTATCATGGAACACCACAACAGCAACAAACGGAATACACACACTTACAGCTGTTGCTAGAGATGCAGCTGGTAACACAACCACATCATCCGCTGTGTCTGTTACAGTAAATAATGTAACTGTAACACCTGCTCCAACAGTTACAATCTCAGCATCTCCTACATCTGTAACTGTAGGAAGTTCATCAACACTTTCATGGTCTTCAACAAACGCAACATCTTGTACAGCAAGTGGAGCGTGGTCAGGAAGTAGAGGAACATCCGGAACCATGTCTGTTTCTCCAACTACCTCATCAACATATACTCTTTCATGTACAGGAGCGGGAGGAACAGTAACACAGTCAACTACTGTTTTTGTGGAAACAAATACACAAGTAACTACAAATCCAGGAACAGTTACAACTCTATCTGTGTCACAAACAAACACAACATCGGTCACACTTTCATTTGTTGAAGTAAATGATGGAACTGGGCTTCCATCACAATATGATGTGAGATTTGCTTCTCCAACCCTATCTTGGGGATCAGCGGGAAGTGTGACATCAGGAACATGTTCTACGCCACTACAAGGAACAACAATAGGAGGCACAAAGACTTGTACAGTAGACAACCTTAATCCGGGTACACAGTATGGATTCCAACTAGTTTCATTTAGAGGAACACTTAATCAGAATGCTGTGTTTGGTGGTCTTTCCAACAAAGTTACAACTACTACTCTTACAACCACTGCTCCTCCACCTCCACCACCAACAGAAACCCTACCGTCTTTGGATATAATGGAGCCAAAAGTAGGAGACAGAGTCCAAACAACAACTAGAGTTAGTGTAAGAGAAACTCCAGGTGGTGACAGAATAGGTTCTCAACCTAGAAATTCTAAAGGTACGGTAATAGAGGGACCAATAGAGGGGGGTAGTCATCTTTGGTACAAAGTAGACTATGACTCTGGTGTAGATGGCTGGTCATCAGCAACCTATCTAACCAAAGTTAGTGTAACAGCTATGACAGAAGATGAGATAAGAAACAGTATTGCGAACATATTCTTGTTGATTAATCAACTACAAGAACAACTAAATAAAATGAAGATTAATTAGAAATACAATATAAAAAAACTCGAGTTAACTCGGGTTTTTTTATATTGTATTTTTTCTAAAACATTGCTCGGTTCACTATGTGTATATATAATACATTTATGTTTAAAAAAATAACGTCATTTATTATTAGTTCCACATTATTATTTAGTTTTTTACCAAATATTTCTTTTGCGCAAACATCACCAACCGCTCAGCCACTGGTAACTCAGGGTGATATGGTTTATTTAGGTAAATTTTCCGTTCCATCCAATGATGGTACTGGTAGAGGAAATTCTGTTGATAGTCTGGATTATGGAGGTTTTGGTTTAGGAATGGGAGCAGATGGTTGGGTAGCAGAGAAATACATAACCAAAGCTACTGTAGCAATGACTGATGAAGATTACAGACAAAACAAAACATATATCTAATCATCAAATACTTACAAGAGAGAATCGCTGGTCAGAATTAAAAAAAACATCAAAACCACCCTTTTGGGTGGTTTTGATTTACTGCGGAGACGGACGGATTCGAACCGTCGGTACCGTTTAAAGGGTACACCTCTTTAGCAAAGAGGCACGTTAGACCACTCTGACACGTCTCCAGTTGATATTTAGGTTAGCATATTTTATGTATTAGGTATAATATTCCTCTCGGAGACCTTCATGCCAGACAAGAATGGCTAACCACAAAAGAGTTCGCCGACCTTATTTCCGTCGGAGAGTGCACTGTCTATAGGTGGATTTACGACGACATCATCCCGTACTTCAACAGCCGCATACCAAGGAGGTACGCAAACAAGATCGAGAGATTGTGGGCGAAAACCTGCACACCTTCCGAGTTCGCTAGACATCTCGGCGTCAGCCCATCGAAAGTAGACATTCTGATGAGTAAGGGGAAACTTCGGGGCATCAGGGTGCTGAGAAAGGTCAGGCTGTATCTAAAGGACCTGAAAAAGGTCAGAGAGGATAAAGACCTGGTCCAGAAAGGAGATGTTGTTTACAAAAACAAGAGGGGCTTTGCGCGGTACTCGAAGAAGAGAAAGACCGCGATTGCTCTTTTGGGTAACCATTCCCCAAACAGAAAGAAAAGAGGTAAAAAGGCAGATTTGTGATTAGGGCGCCCGTGATTTTTCCGGGCGCCCGTTCTATTACAATTTCATTAAAAATTTTGTATACTTGGAAAATTGGATAGGTGGGTGAGATGGGTGAAGGGCAGAACTGCTTCTGTCCAAACCGGCCGAAGAGCCGACCACGAACACGCCGGATCGCTTTAGCGAATCCAATTTGAACGAAGTGAATATATTGGATAGGTGGGTGAGTGGTTTAAACCAGCAGTTTACTAAACTGCCGTCTGGGAAACTGGACCGCGAGTTCAAATCTCGCCCTATCCGCAGGATTCAACAAAATATATTTTGTTGGAGATTTGAAAGACGGAGCGCGACGGTGCGAGTCCGGGTAGGGAAAGTTTTTAACAAAAAACTATTCCTGACCAAATCTCGCCCTATCCGCATTTAGTGCGCAATAGTGAATCCGTAAACGTTTACAGCTCCCATATCGAGTAATGTTTTCCGCGCTTCATTTAGTGTGCTTCCAGTTGTAACGACATCATCAATTAGAAAAACATATTTACCAGATATTCTTTCATCTGCTTTAAAACACCCAACGAGATTTTCTGTTCTTTCTGTTTTTGACTGGCTTAAACTTTGTTTAGGGGTTTCTTTTATTTTTTCAAACCACTGTGGCGCATACAGAAGAGTTCTTTGCAAATCATTCTCTACTATAGCTCGGGAGATTAGTTCGCTTTGGTTGTATCCACGTTCAGTTCTGCTTTTTGCGGTCAAAGGAATTGGAATGAGAACAAACTCTGCTTTTGCATCAAAGAGCAGTACATCTGAAATAACTATCAACATTTCATCGAAAAACATTTTTCCTATAGTTCCAAGAGGTAGTATATTTTCTCTGTATTTTAGTTCCCATATTATTGCCTTCACTCGCTTGTTTTTGTATGAAAATAGGGGATTGATCCAATCGTTGTCTTGAACCCTCTCAGCTTTAGGTAGGGCATGTATACTTTTCTCGTCCAGCCTCCGGACTATCTCATAGTCAGACCTTACGGGCAATATGAAATCTATGATAGTTTTAAAAAATTCCAGCACTATTTCTATTGTATTTTTTAACATATATCACTATTTATTATACACTTTTGGTTATGATATAATATTCTCATATATTTTATGTCAAACTTCCTATCTAGTATCACAAATTTGTTTAACAAAAAAAGCGTAAGTGTTCTAGGTATAGACATAGGTTCTTCCTCTATTAAAATAGTTCAAATAAGTAAAAAAAATGGCCGAGCGGTTTTGGAAACTTATGGAGAACTTGCTTTAGGGCCATACACAGGAAAGGGGGTTGGCGAGTCTGTGGCTTTGCCGCAAGAGAAAATCATAGAAGCAATAGGGGACATGTTAAAAGAGAAGGAGGTAAATATAACAACGCTTACCTGTGGAGTAGCCATTCCTTTTTCTTCTAGTTTGATGGCAGTTATCGATATGCCCGTTGTGCCAAGAAAAGAACTTGAACAAATGATTCCACTAGAGGCTCGAAAGTATGTTCCAGTCCCAATTTCAGAAGTTACCCTTGATTGGTACATTATTCCAGAGGATAAAAATACTAAGCCATTAGCAACAGATGAGCCAGAGAAAATAAAACCACAACTTGAAGTTCTAATAGTTGCTTTACATAACGACACAATTAGTAAGTATAAAAATATTGTTTCTAAAACAGGATTAGATGTTGGATTTTTCGAAATAGAAATATTTAGCACAATGCGCTCTGTTTTGGATCAGGAGACAACTCCAGTTTTGGTTATTGACATGGGTGCATCCAGTACAAAGCTATATATGGTAGAGAGGGGAATACTTAGAGCATCGCACATGGTAGAGAGGGGATCTTATGACATAACAAACGAATTATCAAAGTCTTTAGGGATATCACTTACAGATGCTGAGTATCTAAAAAGAGAAAAAGGACTTCTGGGAGAGACAAACGGTATTCAACTAAAAGATGTTGCTTCATTTACGCTAAACTATATTTTTACAGAAGCAGAAAGATTCATGGTTACGTATCAAAAAAAATATAATAAAGACGTGACAAAAGTGTCACTTGTAGGAGGGGGCAGTGCTCTTAAGGGAGTTGCTCCTTTTGCAAAAGACATACTCAAAGCAGAAGTTGTTGCCGGGGATCCTTTTTCAAAGCTATTGGCTCCAGCTTTTTTGGAGAAAGTTTTGAAAGAGACAGGTCCTGAATTTGCTGTTGCAGTGGGTGTGGCGTTACGAAGGTTACAAGACTTGGGGTAAAACTTCCAAATTTGGCCAATTTCATCGTCGGCAACATCAAGTTGCCGTTCTGAAACCCACGGGTTCAGAAAACTCCGCGCTACTTATGGAGTGGCGCGGAGTTTTCCAATTATATTCCTTCTATTTAGCGAAATCATAAGTTTTTAGGACATTGCGCAGGAAATTAGAAAACAACAACGAACGAAAAGAAGACTGAAGCACTGTTTGAGCGCTTGTATTCAAGGCGAGTTTGCGAAAGTGCTATGCTTCAAGGATATTGTTTTCTTGATTACTGAGCGAGAGGAATTTTCTACCAAGAAAATATCCGTGCTCTAAAAACAAACAATCGAGAGGGTTTTTATACACAGTTTAAATAGTTTTTTATACTTGTATGTACTATAATTTGTAAATATTATGGAACCAAAGTTTCAAACTTCTTTTATACCTAAAAAACAAATTGGCGGAGACTCTGATAGGGTTACCGTAAAAGAGGGTGTAAATATATTTTCTTTAGCATCTACTATTATTGGCTTGTTTACGGCGCTACTTTTTGGGGGTTTGTACGGTTACAATACTCTGCTTTTGAAGCAGATTGTTCAGGCAGATCAGGACGTTAACTCGGCCAGAGAAGCTATCCAGCCAGAAGAGATTAAAAAACTCCTAGACGACAACTCTAGAATAACAGCTTCAATAGGCTTACTTGAAAACCACTTGGCCACATCCAATCTACTTTACCTTTTGGGCGACACCGCTGTTAAAAAACTAAGATTTAACGATTTTTCTTATATCAATAAAAACGGTTCTCCTTCCATAACCATTGGTGGTGAAGTTCAAACATTTAATGCGCTTGCTAGCCAACAAGAGGCACTTGCTTCAAATGAACTTATAAAAAACTTGCATTTCGGTGATTTAACTCTTGGAGATCTTGGAAGTGTTAAATTTAAATTCTCTGCAAGATTAGATCCGAGTCTGGTTTCGTACAAGAAGGTAATTGAAAATAATAATTTGGAACAATAACATGAAGTCACTAGCACCATTACTTGTAATAGCACTTTGTATCGGAGCATATTTCGTGTATATAAAGCCATTAGCTGTAGAGGTTAAGATAAATACAATAAAAAAAGCTCAGTATACTGATGTTCTGAATAGAGTTAAGGAGATCAAACAAAAAAGGGAAGAGGTTCTGGCAGACTATAATAGTATTTCAGAAGAGGACGTTAGTAGACTAAAGAAAATTATTCCTGAAACATTAAATCCTGTGGTTCTCTCAAACGACTTGAGCAAATTAGCTTCAGATAACCAGGTTACACTAAAGGAATTTAAGGTCAGTGATACAAGTGCAGATGCTGGTGCTGTTGCTGAAGTGACAGAGTCAATTTACAAGAAAACTACAATAAACATGACCTTTTCTGGTCAGTATGAAAATTTTGTAAGATTTCTAACGGATGTAGAGTCTGGTTTAAGTTTGATAGATATAGTTAGTTTGAACATAAAATCTGTAGATTCATCATCGGGCAGACAAATGCCGATGGATTATGTATTGGAAGTTAATACTTATTCTTTAAGATAAGACAACATGAACGTAACACCATCTACACAAAAAATTATAGTTTCTCTCGCGATATTTTTACTGCTTGGTTATGTGGTCTACTCCACACTCAATGTTGATGTTAGTGGGACTGTTAGTTTAGACGGTCAAACAATTGAAGCTCCGGTGGGACAAGACATACTTATCCTTTCTGATAAATTGGAATCAGTTAACATAAACAAAGAGATTTTTTCTTCAGAAGTTTTTAAAAGTCTGGTAGACATATCTGTTGAAGTTTCTCCCGAGACGCAGGGAAGAGTTAATCCTTTTGCGCAAATTGGAACTGACGGCTCTACTTTAGGCACAAATTTGTCTACGACAACGAGAAGATAAACATATTTAAATCATGGATATTATTCAAATACTGGTACAGAAAGGACTACTAGATAAAAAGGATGTCGACTCCATAAAAGAAGAGGCCGTTTCCTCTGGTCTAACAATAGAACAGGCTTTAATAAAAAGGGGTATACCTCCGCAAGATATTTTAATTGCAAAAGGAGAGTATTTTGATATACCGACAAAAAGCTTAGGTGAAATTGCTATAACGGAAAAAATTTTAAGATATATTCCAGAAGATTCTGCTTCTCATTATCATTTGGTACCTGTTGCTGTTTCAAAAGGTGTGTTGGAGGTTGGGATGGTTAACCCAGACGACATAGAGGCGAGAGATGCTCTTAATTTCATATCTTCAAAAACAGGCATGCCGTTTAAAATATTCCTGATTACAGAGTCTGATTTTGAAAAGGTTTTTGCTCAGTATAAGGGTTTTACCGCAGAAGTTTCAAAATCGTTGTCAGAACTAGAGAACGAATTAAAAATGGAGACAAGCATGGCAGAGGAGAGAGTTAAGGCCGAGAATGCAGATACAACAGCACAGGATACACAGCTAGCAGAAGATGCTCCTGTGACAAAGATTGTGGCGACGATTCTTCGGTATGCAACTGACGGTAATGCTTCTGACGTTCACATTGAACCGTGGAGAGAAAATGTAAAGGTTAGATTTCGAGTCGACGGAACAATGAATACCAGCTTAATGCTTCCTATAAAAGTGCATCCTGCGGTTGTGGCTCGTATAAAGATATTGAGTGAAATGAGGCTTGATGAAAAAAGAAAACCGCAAGACGGTCGTTTCACCACCAGAATTGATGATAGAAAAATCGATTTTCGTGTATCTACCTTTCCTACATACTTTGGAGAGAAAGTGGTGATGAGACTTCTTGATCAAGAGAAAGGTGTTAAGGGGCTAGACAAGCTGGGCTTGAGTGAAAGAAACTTGGGAATGATAAGGTCAGCTATAAAAAAGCCTTTCGGACTTATTTTGATATCAGGACCGACCGGTTCAGGAAAAACAACAACACTTTATTCGATGCTAAACGAGCTAGATAGAGAACATCAAAACGTACTCTCTCTTGAAGATCCTATCGAATATAACATCGAGGGTATTTCACAGTCTCAGGTTCAAGCTGAAATCGGTTATACATTTGCGACTGGTCTTCGTACTACACTCCGTCAGGACCCAGACATAATCATGGTGGGAGAAATTCGAGATAAAGAAACAGCACAGCTTGCAATTCAAGCTGCTCTTACAGGACACTTGGTGCTTTCCACTATCCACACCAACACAGCAACCGGAGTTATACCTAGGCTTATAGACATGGGTGTGGACCCTTATCTTATCGCGCCCACTCTTATTTTGGCGATTGCTCAAAGACTCACATCAGCAGCTTGTCCTGGTTCAGGACAGCCTGAGAAAGTAGTGGGAAGTTTGAAAGCTATGATCGACAAACAGTTTAGTGATTTACCTGAAAAATATTTATCTGAAATAGGACTTAAGGATGAGGTTTATAAACTCGGAACAAGTGCTGATTGTCCAAACGGCATAAGGGGTAGAATCGCGGTTATGGAGGTTTTTGAAATGGACAAGGATTTAGAGGGGGCAATATTGAAGGGAGCAAATGAGCTTGAAATATTTAAAATTGTAAGATCAAAAGGCATGATTTCAATGAAAGAAGACGCGATTGTAAAATCAATGAACCAACTTGTTCCATTTGAAGAAGTGAACATGTTATAATGATAGTATAATTACATTCTATGGAAGTAGAGAAAAAAAATATAAAAATACTTTTGGTTGATGATGACAGGTTTCTTCTCGATATGTATCTTTTGAAGTTTAAAAAATCTGGTTTAGAGATAGATACTGCTTCGAACGGAACAACTGCACTAGAGAAAATAAAATCAGGAGTAGACTACAGTATTATTCTAATGGATATAATTATGCCCGGAATGGACGGCCTCGAGCTTTTAAAGGCTATTAGAGATCAGAAGTTGCAACCAAAATCAGTTATAATTATGTTGACCAATCAGGCTGACGATGAAGATAAAGCAAAGGCATTGGGAGTAGACGGGTACATAATTAAAGCGACGACTATACCTTCTGAGGTTGTGGAGAAAGTTTTAACAATTTATAAAAATAAGAAAAAATAAATGTCTGCAGACTATAAAAAAGATTTTGAAGGATTGGTAGATGTCATGGTTAAAGATAGTGCTTCTGACCTGCATCTCTCCGAAGGTAGAAAACCAATTATACGGTCATCTGGAGTTTTGATCCCACTTGAAAATTATCCAGCACTTTCACACGCAGACATAAAAGGTATTTTAGACAGCTTACTTGATACAGTAAAGAGAGATGTATTTAGCTCAAAAAAGGAAGTAGATTTTTCATTTGAGAGTGATTCGGGTGTGAGATTTAGAGGCAATGCATTTTATAGATTTGGAAAAATAAGTATTGCCCTCCGACTTATTCCTAGTCAGATAAAAACTTTAAGTGAGTTGAGGATTCCTTCAATACTTGAAACTTTCACTAGAAAAAAACAAGGATTCTTTTTGGTGGTGGGTCCAACAGGGCAGGGGAAAAGTACAACTTTGGCTTCAATGATAGAAATGATAAACCAGGAAAGACTGGCTCATATTATTACAATCGAAGACCCTGTCGAGTATGTTTTTGAATCAAAGCGATCAATCATTGATCAGAGAGAGGTAATGGAAGACACCCCAGATTTTCATACAGCCCTACAGGGAGCATTTAGACAAGATATAGACGTCCTAATGATTGGAGAAATGAGAACACCGGCAGATATTTCTGCGGCGGTTACCGCTGCTGAAACGGGACACTTGGTTTTTTCAACCCTACACACAAACAATGCCGCTCAAACTATTGACCGTATCATTGATTCTTTTGAGACTACCGCACAAAAACAGATCAGAACACAGTTGGCATCTAGTTTAATTGCCGTTTTCTCACAGAGACTCATCCCAACAGTTTCAAAGGGTCTAGTTCCAGCTGTTGAATTACTTATAAACAACACAGCCGTTGCAAACTTGATTAGAGAAGGAAGAATTCATGAAATAAATTCTGTAATTGAAACAAGTTCAGATCAAGGGATGATTGACCTTAACAGATATTTGAGTGATTTGGTTAGGGCAGGGGATATTTCAATTGAAAATGCTTATCTATACACGCAAAACTCAAAGGGTCTAGATAGAATGCTGTAAGTCTATCATCTAATTTCTAAATTCTATTCAATATGATATTTAAATATAAGGCAGTTACAAATACAGGGGAGGCAAGAGCTGGCACTATTGAGGCTTTTAATGTTGATATTGCCATAAACCAACTTCAAAAGAATGGGTTGCTTATTTCTCAGATAACCTCAGCAGATGACGCTGGTAATAAATTTACGGTACCTCTACTTTCTTTTTTTAATGGAATTTCAAACAAGGATATAGTTATTTTGTCTCGCCAAATAGCCACACTTTTCCAAGCCCAAGTTTCTGCTCTTAGAATTTTTAGACTATTGAGCGAACAGGTTGAAAATGCAACTTTAAAAAAGTATCTCATCACAATATCAGAGGATATTCAGGGAGGAAGCTCTATATCAAACGCCATTGAAAAATACCCATCAGCCTTTTCTGGTTTCTATGTAAACATGGTTAAGTCTGGAGAAGAGTCCGGAAAACTAGATGAAATATTCAACTACCTGGCTGATTATATGGATAGAACTTACGAAGTTACATCCAAAGCAAAAAATGCCTTGATATATCCTGCTTTCATTATCCTAACCTTTGTCGGTGTTATGGGCCTCATGTTTACCGTTATTATCCCAAAAATAGCACTTATGATAACTGACTCAGGTCAGCCCATACCTTTTTACACTCAGGTGGTGCTTTGGATAAGTAATATATTGGTTAACCACATAATACTAATCCTGATAGCTATAGTGGTTATTTGTTATTTAGTTTACACATATATAAAAACAGAAGAGGGGGCTCAGTATTTGGATAGGCTTAAACTAGAAGTCCCATACTTAGGCAGTTTGTATAGGAAACTATATCTTTCCAGAATTTCAGATAACCTAAATACCATGATTATCAGTGGTATACCAATATTGAAAGCTTTGGAAATAACCGCTGCGGTTGTAGATAATAAAATCTATCAGGGTATCTTAACAGATGCGTTAAAGAGGGTTAAAGAGGGAACTCCACTTTCTGATGCGTTTTCAGAGCATAAAGAAATACCGGTTTTGCTTACCCAAATGATAAAAGTTGGTGAAGAAACGGGGGAGCTAGGTAAAATCCTTAAATCTCTATCGAACTTCTACCAGAGAGAGGTTACTTCTGCCGTAGATACTTTGGTGGGTCTTATTGAGCCTATTATGATCGTGGGTCTTGGATTGGGAGTGGGATTTTTGTTGGCGGCTGTGCTAATGCCTATTTACAACATCGCTTCCGCTACGTAATTTCTGGTCTTTTTACTCAATCTCATCTTCTAAAATTTGAAAAACATCTTCACCGTACTAGGTTGTAAACCTTACAGGTTCGGTAAACTTTTCGCATTCTGATTACAGGACGCTCAAAGTCTTGCGAAATGATACCCATCATTTCTCACCTCCTCGTATTTTCAAATTCTCAACGTCGGATTTCATCCAGATTTGGAGGTTTTATGCAATTAGTTTCAGCGATTACTCGAGGATTAAGGGTTTTCAGAGTCCCACGGAGACAATTAGTGATTGACGACGAAGATTGAATAAGCACGAAGCACTGTTTGAGCACTTGTAATCAAGGCGAGTCTGCGAGTGAGAAGTGATGTTATCACTTCGCAAGACCTTGAACGTTTTGTACACAAAATGTGAAAGGTGTACTGTTCCTGTAAGGAAGGCTCTGGAGTAAGGAAGATTGTTTTCTTGATTTCCGAGCATAGCAAAACCCCTACTAGGGTTTATGCGTGTCTTTAAAACTTATGATTTGAAGCCCTTATCCACAGGGGTACTTTTATTACTAGAAACAGGGACGTATAATATAGTTATTCGTTTAGAAAAAACGGTAGACTCTCAAGGGAGAGGAGCGGTCGAGTGGTAAAATTAGAATTATTTATAAGAAAAAGTTAATAATTTAAAAATTAATTATGTCAAAAAGATTTTCAAAAGGTTTTACACTTATTGAGTTGTTGGTTGTTATTGCAATTATCGGTATCTTGTCATCAGTAGTTTTGGCTTCACTTAACACAGCAAGAACAAAAGGTGCTGATGCTGCAGTAAAAGCAAACCTTTCAGGTATCCGAGCTCAAGCAGAATTATTCTATGATACAGGAAGTACATACGTTGGAGCTTGTGCAGTTGGAGCAGGAACACTTAACGCAGGAGTTCTAGCAGCAGTTGCAGCAACAAACCCTACAGGAACAGTTGCGATAAACGCAATCCAAACTACAGGAAACGGATCTTGTAATGCAGCTCTAGGAACTTGGACAGCTCAAGCACCTCTAAAGAGTTCAGGTCACTGGTGTGTAGATAGTGCAGGTAACTCAAGAGCTAATGCTTCATTGCTAGCAGCTAACGCTACTGTTTGCCCTTAGTCTTACTTAGTTTATGTTTTAACAAAAAAGCCGGCTATGCCGGTTTTTTTGTTGATAAGTGGTTTGTTCCTTGTCTTTAAACAATGCTAGAATGAGGTAACAAGTAACTTATTTAATATAAAATGTTAAAAACAAAAAATTCTGGTTTCACCCTTATTGAGCTACTGGTTGTAATAGGAATAATAGGAATTCTGTCTTCTGTTATACTTGCGCAACTAAACACTTCTAGAAACAAGGGAACAGATGCTTCGATAAAGAGTACTATGAACAATGCCTCGGGTGCTGCTCAGATTTATTACGATATTCACAATAATAGTAACTGGAACTTAGTTTGTACGGCGGCAAACGGTTTGGGCCCAATAATGACAAGACTTGCCGAGATTGCTAACGGAGGTGTTGCTGCATGTAGTGGTTCTGCTCAAAACGGATGGAGAGCTCATGCTCAACTCAAGTATCAAACTGGCTACTGGTGTGCTGACTACACTGGAACAAAAAAGCTTTGCACCAACGTACCTTCAGGATTTACTTGTGCACCAGGTTGTTAACACTTTTTATTGTTATTTTAAAGTTTTTGTTTTTTTGGGTGCTATAATATATTTATGGATTTGTTATTTATACTATCCGCTTTTGTACTAGGAACTCTTGTAGGTAGCTTTGTGAATGTCATAAGTCTGAGGTATGGCACAGGACTGTCTCCCACAGTAGGGAGGTCTCAATGTTTTAGTTGTAGTACACAACTAAAATGGTTTGAACTTATTCCTGTTGTTAGTTTCATCTTTTTAAGAGGGGAATGTAGGACATGTAAGGCCAAAATATCGTATCAGTATCCTCTGGTCGAGTTTGTTCTGGGTGTAGTTTTTATTGGAATAATTTTGAGACAAATAAGCCTTTGGCCTATATATAGCTCTTTTGATAATGGTTTGTTGTATTCGTCACTACTAGCAATTTATTACTTTATTATTTTCAGTATTTTGTTTGTGATAATGATTTATGATTTTCATCATAAAATTATCCCTAATTTTTTTGTGTATCTCTTTATTTTCCTAAGTTCCGTAAAGTTGTTATTCTTTATTTATTTAAAGTATCCAGGCATTACACACATGGATTTGTTTGATCTATCTGCCCCCCTTGTTCTTTTTATAGCTTTTGGTCTGTTGTGGCTAGTCTCAGGAGGTAGGTGGATAGGTTTTGGTGATGTGAAGTTGGTTTTTGGGATAGGGGCTCTTTTGGGTTTTGTCTACGGTGTAGGGGCAGTTGTTCTCGGTTTCTGGATAGGCGCTTTGTGGAGCATATTTATCTTACTTAGACAGAAACTGTTTAACACAGGCGAAAACTTTGGGATGAAATCAGAATTGCCGTTTGCACCTTTTTTGATTGTAGGAACAATTTTGGTATTTCTACTTAGAATGGATGTAATGAATCTATCAGGTTTCTTTGGAATATAATTAATTAAAAATGCGAAATTGCAAAAAAGGTTTTACTCTTATTGAATTACTAGTTTCTGTTTCAATAATCGGAATTATTTTGACGGTAGTACTTTGGAATTTTGGAGGATTTAATGAAAAATTGGCACTATCTTCTGCGGCACAAGAGATGGCACTTTCTATTAGGCAGACTCAAACCTATGGCATAAATGTTAGGGAGTCGGCAGTAAGTACAAATCAATTTAGTAATGCATACGGAATCTATATAAGTTCACTTACTCCATCTAGTTACGTGGTTTATGTAGATAGTAACGGCAACAACACATATAACGCTGGCACAGATGTTTTGGTAGAGACTGTTAGTCTTCGAAACGGCATGACGATTTCAGGAGTTTGTAATAACGGAACCTCGGGGTGCACCACTCCTTCAGGTGGGGTTGGTGCCAATATTACTTTTCTTAGACCAAATCCAGACGCTAGAATATATTTTACAAACAACTTAGGGGTAAACATAGCGGGTGGGCCTGTAGCCCTTGGAAAAATTCAACTCCGGTCTCCAAAGGGGACATTTGTTTATGTTATAATCGAAAGCACAGGACAAATAACCTTACAGTAGTTAATAAAATGAAACCAAGGATTAATAAAGAAAAAGGCTTTACTTTGATAGAGATAATGGTTTCGGTTTCTATTTTTGCTGTAATAATGTTAATTGCTAGCGGTTCCATATACAGTGTTTTTGATGCTAACAAAAAATCTCAATCTTTGCGTAGTGTTATGGATAATTTGAATTTTTCTCTTGAATCAATGACAAGGTCAATACGTTTTGGGAGTGCTTATCATTGTGACATAACTCAGGGGACACCACCTTTTCCACCCAGGGACTGTTCTACGGCTGCAAATTCTATTTCAGTGAGAGATTCAAATGGGAATGACGTTGCTTATAGGCTATCTAACGGAAGAATTGTTAGAACTATAAATCTTGGAGCTGACACTTACATAACTAGTTCGGATGTAACAATAGATAACTTGCGGTTCTTTGTGTACGGCTCTGCACCTTATTCAAGTGGTTCAAATATAAACCAGCCGAGAGTTATAGTTCAAGTCATTGGTCATGCTGGGTCTGGGCCAAAAACTACAATTCAATCCGCTTTTACTTTGCAAACAATGATTTCTCAGAGGCTGTTTGATTCGCAATAAAACCATGAAAATTTTAAATAAAAAAAATGGATTTACTATCGTAGAGACACTTGTGGCAATAGGTATTTTGTCAGTTTCTATTTTAGCTGGATTTACGGCTGTGCAAAATGGTTTGAAATCATCTAATACCGCAAAAAACCAAATAACAGCTTTCTACTTGGTTCAGGAAGGTATGGAATTTATAAAGAATAAAAGAGATGATAACGCCTTAGATTTTATAAACGGAGGTCCTAGCACTTGGCTTACTGGTTTAGGTACTTGTACTGGTAGCGGAACATGTCAGGTGGATCCTCCACAGGGAACAGTAAGTGCGTGTACGGGGGGTCCCGCTACTTGTAACGTTCTTGTGCTCACTTCCGCTACGGGACTTTATGGTTACGGAGCAGGTACACAAACAAGTTTTAGGAGGGGTATACAAATCAGACCGGGGACTTTGGCAGATGAAGTTTTTGTAACAATTACAATAAGCTGGTTGCAAGGAAATACAACAAAATCTTTTCAAGTTACACAATCAGTATTTAATAGACTTCAATAATATGAAAAATCAAAAAGGATTTACATTGCTAGTATCAATAGTTGTTACATCTATGATTTTGGTGGCTTCTTTTGCTGTAGTAAATGTTGCTGTAAAGCAATTAATACTAGCTAACTCAAATGAGAATTCTCAGTTTGCGTTTTATAACGCTGATAGTGGAGTCGAGTGTGCTGTATACTGGGATTTTTTTGGAGGATCGAGTTCCTTTACAAACCCATCTGTAACTAGAAATATTACATGCGGTTCAGGCGGTTCTGTGAGCGCTGTGGGTAATGGTACCGCTACAACAACTTTTACAGTTATTTTGCCTACAGGCTGTGCAAATGTTTCTGTCGGTAAACACAGCATTGCAGGTGGGGTTTTAACTATTGTTGATTCTAGGGGCTATAACACTTGTGCCGCTGGAGCATTTAGGAGGCTCGAAAGAGCGGAGAAACTTTCTTACACTACTATCTAATTTAGTGTCTTTAGTGAGTGTGTTATTTTCTTGTTATTTTGCTAGTATAAAAATGATATATGGCAAAAAAGTCTAATAAAGAGGTAATAGAAAGACTGGAAAAACTCAAGAAGGCAATTGAGAGGCATTCTCACCTCTATCACACAAAAGATGCTCCCGAGATATCAGACGAGGCATATGATTCTCTGGTCAGGGATGCGATGAAAATAGAAGAGGAATATCCAGAACTAAAGTCTGTAGATACTCCCACAGAAAGAGTGGGCGGGGAGCCGCTTAAGGAGTTTACAAAAGTTGAACACAAGTCTAGTCAGTGGTCTTTTGATGATGCCTTTACATTTGAAGATTTACAAAAGTGGGATAAGAAAACAAAAAATTTTATAGAGAAAGCCGGGCTTGGAAATGAAAAAATTGAGTATTGTTGCGAATTAAAAATTGATGGATTGAAAATAATTTTAACTTACGTAGATGGCAAACTTGTCACAGGTGCTACAAGGGGTGACGGAAAAATAGGTGAAGATGTGACTCAGAATGTAAAAACAATAAAAAGCGTCCCCCTAAAACTAAATAAAAACATTTCAATTACTGCAGTAGGTGAGGCATGGATGGGAAAAAAAGATTTGGAAAAAATAAACAAAGAAAGAAGTAAAAAAGAGGAGGAGGTTTTTGCCAACACTAGAAATGTTGCAGCAGGTTCGATACGACAGCTAGATCCAAAAGTGACTAGTTCTAGAAATCTAAAGCTTTTTACATATGATATTGATTTGCTTGAAAAGGATATGCCAGAGACCCAATCGGGTGAATTGGAACTACTTCACGAGCTAGGTTTTGAAATAAATCAGAATTACGAGGTATTTAGCTCGCTAGTGGAAATAGAAAAATATTACAAATCTTGGGAGAACAAAAAAGAAAAACTGGACTACGGTCTAGATGGAATAGTTATAAAAATAAATTCTAGAAAGATTCAGGAGGCTATTGGTTTTACCGCAAAGTCTCCAAGGTGGGGAGTCGCATACAAATTTAAAGCTGAACAGGTTACTACAGTAGTAGAAGATATTGTGTTGCAAGTTGGACGTACAGGGGTGCTTACTCCGGTAGCACATTTAAAACCTGTATTGGTGGCGGGCTCAACAGTTTCTCGAGCCACTCTTCATAATGAAGATGAAATAAGAAGATTAGATATAAGAATAGGTGATACGGTAATACTTCAAAAAGCAGGGGATGTTATACCCGACATTGTTTCTGTTGTAAAAGAGTTAAGAGGAAAAAACGTCAAAGAGTTCAAGTGGCCAACCCATGTTTCTGTTTGCGGGGGAGACGGAAGTATAGAGAGGATCCCAGGCCAGGCCGCGTGGAGATGTGTTGACCCAAATTCTTTAGATCAAACAAAACGTAAATTTCATCATTTTGTTTCCAAAAAAGCTTTTGATATTGTGGATTGCGGACCTAAAATAACGGACTTACTTTTAGACGAAAACCTTATTTCTGATTACGCAGATATTTTTACTTTAAAAAGAGGAGACCTTTTGACCTTACCTAGATTTGCAGAAAAGTCTGTAGATAACCTTTTGAGTTCAATAGAAAAATCTAAAAATGTAACACTTGCCAGACTTCTAGTAGGAATTTCTATTCCTCAGGTTGGAGAAGAAACTGCAATAGATTTAAGTAGACATTTTAAAACGATAGAAAAACTTAGGGAGGCAAAATTTTCTGAATTAGAAGTGCTTGATGGGGTGGGTGGGGTAATAGCAAAATCTATAGTAGATTTTTTTGCTTCAAAACAAAACAAGAAGATGCTGGATAATTTACTAAAGGTTGTAAATATACAAAAAGAGAAAGAAAATGATTCAAATATTTTTAACGGAAAAAAGTTTGTCGTTACTGGTACTTTGGAAAAGTTCTCTAGAGATGAAATTAAGGATTTAATTAGAAATAATGGAGGACTTGTTTCAGAAAGTGTTTCCAAGGAAACAACTTATTTGGTGGCAGGAGAAAATGCGGGCTCAAAGTACGATAAAGCAACTGAACTAGGTGTTAAAATCCTAAATGAAAAGCAGTTTTTGTCACTATTATAATTCTATCGCTAATATGCTATTATCCTTAAACATATATGGTAAATAAGGAAGAAATCAAAAACCTAGCTAGTTTGGCTAGAATGGGGCTTGGGGATGAAGAAGCCGAAAGTCTAACAAAGGAGTTGGATTCTATTTTGGATTATGTGGGCCAAATAAAAGAGTCAAAAACTGATGATATTTCTGTTGTTCCTGTACTTAGAAACGTAATGAGAGATGATATTCCTAAAAATGCTGATAGAGAATACACAGAAGATATTTTAAATAACGCTCCAGCAAGGGAGGGGAATTTTCTAAAGGTTAAAAAAATACTAGGATAAAATCATGATTGATTTAAAACAACTTACAATAAAGGATGCTAGAGAGCATTTAGATAAAAAAGATTTTACTGCAAAAGAGCTGGCTCAAGCTTATCTTTTAAATATTTCAAAAGTAAATCCAGAAATAAACGCTTTTCTCGAGGTTTATGATGATGTATTAAAACAAGCGGAAGAGGCTGATGAGAGAATTGCAAAAGGAGAAAGTTTGCCTCTACTGGGAATACCGCTAGGCATAAAGGATAATATTTTGATTAAAGGTAAAAAAGCTACTTCAGGTTCAAAAATTCTAGAAGGCTTTGTTTCTCCATATGACGCAACTGTTATTACTAAATTAAAAAATGCCGGTGCGGTTTTTCTGGGCAGAGTAAATATGGATGAGTTTGCGATGGGAGGCTCAACAGAGAATTCTGCTTTTGGAGTAACTAGAAATCCAGTAGATCAGTCTAGGGTTCCTGGAGGTTCTTCTGGGGGTTCTGTGGCCTCGGTCGCTATGGATGGAGCTCTTGCATCACTGGGATCTGATACGGGAGGATCTGTGCGTGAACCAGCATCTTTTTGTGGAGTTGTCGGGCTGAAGCCTACTTACGGTGGGGTTTCTAGATATGGACTCATGGCACTAGGTTCTTCTCTTGATGTTATTGGTCCAATAACTAAAACAGCAACTGATTCCGAGATTCTTTTTAATGTAATAAAAGGTAGTGATCCCATGGATAGTACAAGTATCAGTCCGGATACTTATAAAAAAGCAAATACAAATCCAAAAACTATTGGAGTGCCTTATCATATTTTAGAAAAAGGTGGAATGAGCAAGGAGGCTAGGGAAGTTTTTGATAATGCTGTAGAAAAGTTAAAGGCTCTAGGTTATGAAATAAAAGATATCAAACTTCCAAACATAGAGTATTCTTTGGCTGTTTATTACATCATAATGCCAGCAGAGGCTTCTTCTAATCTGGCTCGTTTCGATGGTGTGAAGTACGGGCTGCATATTGAGGGGGATAATCTTTTGCAAGACTATTTAAAAAGTAGAGGAACTGGTTTTGGTAAAGAGGTGAGAAGAAGAATTCTAATAGGAACTTATGTTTTGTCTGCCGGTTATCATGATGCTTATTACAATAAAGCAATTAAGCTTAGAGAAAAAATTTCAAAAGATTTTAGCACAGCTTTTGAACATGTGGATGCAATACTTACGCCAACAACTACTGGTCCAGCTTTCAAGATAGGTGAAAAAGCAAATGACCCACTATCCCTTTACTTAGAAGATGTTTTTACCGTACCGGCAAACATTGTAGGAATTCCAGCTATTTCAATTCCTTCTGGCACAGTTTCTGTAGAAGGTAAAAATTTACCTCTTGGTTTACAAATAATGGCACCCCATAACTCTGAGGATGTATTATTTTCAATTTCAAAAAAGTTTTTAGGTGAAAACTAGATACTGTTTCTCTGCTGCTGTATAATGTTTGTATGGCAGATGAAAAAAAACCAGCTGGTGACAAGCCAGCTCCTCCAAAGCCTGATCCTTTTGTCGATATAGTTTGGACAATGGTGACCATTTTTTTAGTACTCTATGCATTTAATGCTGTGCTGGCTTTTTTTACTGGGGGAAATGGAAACTTGGCCTCAAAAGGATGGAGGAATTTTACTCCAAGAAACATTATTCTTTCTGAAACTCAGCCCATTTCATCCCTAGAGAATCCATTAGGGGCAAAGTTTGTAGTTACGAGTTATAGTGCGGATATTTTCGGTGCTCCAGGGGGAACTAAAATTGGAGAAAAGCGTTTGGGAGATAAGGGCACTATTGTAGGCGGGCCTATTACAGAAGATGGACAAAAGTATTGGAAAGTAAAATTTGAAGACGGTACTACTGGTTGGATATCGGAAAAAGATATCGGAGCTTTGCCCCAGAAAATTACTCCAATGTCAGAGGTGGAAACATTGATTGGAACTCCAGTTGAAACTATGGGGTCTACACCAGTTTATTCAGAGCCCGGCGGAAAACAAATTGCAATTGAACCTGCTGGAAGCGGTGGAACTATATTGGAAGGTCCAATAATTAAAAATGGTGTTAAATATTGGCACGTAATATTTGACGATGGTGTGGATGGGTGGGTTAGGGAGGGGGATCTTTATAGTTTGCGAGACGGAAAAAAACCGTTGAGCACGATGGATACATTAATTGGAGGGGACGTGGTTTCTTCTAAAGATGGTGTGGAAATATTTGATACCCCTGGGGGGAGAGTTGTAGGTACTGTTGATAAGGGCCAGTCAGGAGAAATAATAGAGGGACCTTTAGTACGAAATGGAGTTAAATATTGGCATGTCAGGTTTGATAATGGGCAAGAAGGTTGGGTGTCTGAAAATGATTTAAATTATGTTGAAGAAGGGGAGCTCAGCCCACTAGCTAGGATAGTAATTTTTATTTGGAAATTATTGAAGTATCTTAAATATTTATTGATCTTCCTTTCTATTGTACTTGTTGGTTTTATTTATCATTTATTTAAAAGCTTGAGCAAGCTTAGGATTCAGGAAAAGAGTTTGCTGTACCCACAGTTTTCTGAAGATAGTAAAAAAGCAGTTGTTAAAAATTCACAATGGGAAAAAGTTGTAAGCCATGTAAATTCAGAAAATCAGAATGACTGGAGACAAGGTATTATGGAGGCAGATATTATGTTGGATGACCTATTGGGAGAGCTAGGTTTAGTGGGGGATAATATGGGAGAAAAACTAAAATCTGTAAATAGGGGAGACTTTAAAACTATAGACAATGCTTGGGAGGCACATAAAGTAAGAAACAATATCGCTCATGAAGGATTGAGTTTTGGTTTGACCCACAGAGAAGCTAAAAGAGTCATAAGTTTATACAAGTCAGTATTTGATGAGTTTAAACTAATCTAAAATAATATGTCACACGAGGGATATAAAAATGAAACAATAAAAAGCCCCGAAGAGTTAGAGGCTGACAGACTAACGTCATGTATATACGGTCTTGATTACTATGTATCTGAAAGAAAACTACCTTGTTTAACAGAAGTCGCAGAGATTGATAGTGGGGTGGGCACTTTAGAAACAAAGAAAATTGAAAATGCTATTACGAACGAAGAATACCTTGCGGGTCTAAGGGAAATTTTAGAAAGAGTTAGGGGTATAGCCATTTCATCAGGTGTGCCAGAAGGAGATGTGACTGACGAGGCTCTTATGGGTTATTTCAGTATGAAAGAAATTGAGAGTTCTTTATTTGAAGAGAGAAGAGCTAGAGATAGAAACGCCGGACTTAGCCCAGAGCATTCTCTATTAAAGGAGATTTTTAGAGATGATAAGGAGAATTAGGTAAATTAAAAACACCCGAAAGGGTGTTTTTAATTTGCGCGGGTTAGGGGAGAGGGTTAGGGCTGCGTTTATTGATTGTATCCATAGGCATTTTTAACATATTGCCAACTTAGCCAAACTTTGGAATTAGCTTTTTGAAAACTAAGTATTGCCTGTCTGTCATCATAACCAAGATGTGCTGGTGAAATATAATAAAGATTATCATCTTTATCTTTTAAGATAAAACTATAGAATGGTCCTGTTCCCGAATCCACCGAGGCAATTCCGTGTTTTGTACCAGCAACAATTTTTTCAAGAGTAAATTCTCTGGGTGCTTTTAGTTCGTCTACTGTTCTGCCGCCATAGTCTAGGACATACATTTTTTCTGACTCATTCATCAATCTACTCGGATATATTTCTTGAGCTACATCGTATAAAATTTTTGTGCAATTAGAATTTGCATAATCAGGGTGATGTCCAACAACTACAAAAGAATCTTTTTCAAGTGTCAGAACAGCATCTTTTAAATCCGGGGGTATGCTTACAGTTTTTTCTGAAAAAACGCAAGTTGGAAAAAACTCTTGGTTAAGTCGGTTATAGAAAACTCCAGCTACTACAATAATGACAATTATAAGTACTTTCATTTAACTAAATTGTATCAAATTGAAACCAAAAATTCATATTATTTGGCCGGAATCTCGAACCTTACAGGTTCAGTACCCCTTGTCGATTTTTTCATTCATTTCATTCTGAAAAAATCAGGCAAGGGCTTCGAGCCCGGACGAAATGTCTACCCAGACATTTCTCCGTGTCGGCAAGCAAAAACCACCCAAGGGTGGCTTTTGTTGCGCGACCGGCCGGACTCGAACCGGTAACCTCTCCCGTGACAGGGGAGTGCTCTAACCAGTTGAGCTACGATCGCATCTGGTTAAC
>CAYRHZ010000003.1:0-32625 GCA_964424295.1 uncultured Candidatus Saccharibacteria bacterium
GGAGCCAAAAAAGACCCGAAAGGGTCTTTTGTGCTCTCGGCGAACAAAGCGAAGTTTTGTGTGTAGGGATCGAACGGATTGCGGGTCTACGATCGCAACAGTGATTGTCGGCAATCCGCGTTTTCATAATTACAGTTTGACGAAAATGTAATTATGAAAAAGATCAACTACCGTCTTACAGAATAGGTATACTGACCATCTAATGGTCGATTCCCTACCGCTTTATTTGCCGACGAATCGAAAGTAAAAAAGATCACCCCACCGCCGAAGCACTAATAAGACCCTTGTGGGTCTTATTTAAATCTAATTAAACTTCTATAATTTTTGCGCCAGCAACATCTAACCTGCCTTTATAAAGAATAATTGGTGCATGATAATTTAACAGAAATTCATCGCTAGTTGGAATTTTTTTTAATTCACCCATTGACTCCTCTGGAATGTATGCCAAATTATCTATCTCATTATGGTTATATTCAATAAAGTCTGTGTATTTGGTTGCTTCACCAGGTTTTTTTGGTTTATTCAGGTAAACCATTGTCTTTTCAGGAGACAGCTTCTCTGATTCTATTTCAAAGTATTTCAACTTAATATCTTTAAATCCAAACTTATTTAATGCTTCCTCGATTTTTTTAGGGTGTAGGGCTGTAAAATGAAGGGTATCATTCCAAAAACATCCAAGTCTTGGAATACTGCCCTCCAATACACGAGGTTGAAACTCGTGGTGTTTTTGTCTTTGAGCAAATATTTCAGGATAAATTTCCAAAAGCTCACTCATGGGATAGATGGTATTCCCTTGCATGTTTTCGGGACATCTGTGATATATGAAAGTCATAAATTTTAATTATTTATTACTTATTTTAATTATAACATACCTTAATGATGTTCAAGGCTGTAATATTCCACCATATTCAACGTCTTAAATATAGGGAAAGATCCCTTTAAAATCTGCTATAATATCTACCCATGCAAAAAATAAAAGAAATTTACAATAAAGGAATTGAATATATAAAGAATATTAATTCTGTTCAGAAAAAATATTTAGCCTTAGCTGTTGCCCTCATAATCATATTGGCAATTGGCTTTCAAATCGTATACATAAAATCACAAACAACCCAAAGCGAACTGGCTGTACTATTGGACAGTGGAATAAATTACCTTAATGAAGCCAAGAAAATTAAAGACCAGTATGTAAATAAAGAAATATACGAAGGAGACTACAACAAGAGAGAGAAAGAAATAGAAATCGCTGTTGAAGAAATCGTTAAAAAACTCTATGAGGCGAAACTGGGTGACGATGTCAAGGTAGATAAAAAATCACTAGAAAGCATAGGCGACGGGTTACAGATAATGCTATACGTAATGCGCAACAGTCCAAACTTGAAAGATATAAATGATGAGATTTTGGCACTTAGTATACTTATGGAAGATATAAAGTCTGGAATTTAGTTTTTTAATTGTTTGATATATTTTTGCCATTAAAAACTCCCAAAAGGTCATTGACCCTTGTTTTTTCTTTAGGATTTTTGGTCATTATCAAATCAAAGTTTAGACTATTTACAATACCCCTCAAGATATCATCAAAAATTTCAGGATGTTTTGAAAAATCTCTATCTCTTAGGTATGCTTCTGTACTATCGGCCCGCACACTAATTAAAACTTTTGGAACCGAAGTATCTTGTGGTTTCATTTCATCCAAACGCACAAATGGATGGTCTTTTAGTTGAGCCATCTTTTCTGCTCTAACCTTTGGATCTCTAGCTGTGGTTATTTGCATAACCATAGCAGGCAAACCCCCCATATATGCAACAGCATCTATTTGCTTACCCTTTGTTATTTGTCGAACACCAGAATCCTCTTCTTTTGTAGAATGACGTATTTCAAGATCGGGAAACTGATTGTTTAAAAAATCAATAACCAAATCTTCAGCATCAAAACCAAGTGACTCATTTTGATTTGAGTCAGTATTATCTATGTTTGATATATAACCAATCTCAGGATTGTACATAAAAACATTATACCGCCTATACATAACACTTGTCATGCTTGCCCAGAAAGAACGTTCGATATATGTGACTACCCTTAAGTATCTTCTGAGAATTTTGACTAAATGAATCTGTGGGTTAGAATAAGCCAACAATATGAAAAAGAAATATACTGTTGGAAACTTTGAATTACGTGTCGGAAAATCAGGAACAGGTAAAGGCTTGTTTGCAGTAAGCCCGATACCAAAAGGTAGCTGTATCATAGAGTACGTCGGAGTTTTAGTTCCAGAAAGTAAACTAGACACTATAAACTCTAAATATTTATTTGAAATAGGTAAAAATAAAACTGTAAACGGAAACGTAAAATACAACAAAGCACGTTATATAAACCACTCCTGCAAGCCAAACTGTGAAGCAGACGGCCCAGAAGGACATGTATATATTAGTGCGATTAAAAACATAAAATCAGGAGAAGAATTAAATTATGATTATGGGGAGGAATACTTTGATGAATATCTAAGTAAGGGTAGATGTGAGTGCCAAAGTTGCAAAAAGACACCTAAGAAAAAATAAACTATAATATAGTGATGAACCTTCACCTACTTCTCATTTCTTTTCTAGAAGGAGTAACCGAGTTCTTGCCCATATCCTCTACTGCACACCTGCTTATTTTTTCTAGACTACTTTCTGTGGACCTAACAGATTCATATATAAAATTCTACTTACTTGTTATACAACTAGGCGCACTTTTGGCTGGAATATTTTTCTTTGCTAGAAAAATTCTCACAGACAAAAAGCTTCTGATTAATGTTTGTATCAGTTTCATACCTAGCGCAATTATTGGATTTGCTTTATATAAAGCTTTTAAAAAACTACTAGAAGGAAACTTTATATTGCTTGGAATAATGCTTTTTATTGGAGGTGTTCTATTTATATATTTGGAGAAGGTGTTCATGAAGAAAAATTCTATAGATGAAATAGGTAAAAATGAACTCGATATAATGGATGCATTTATTGTCGGCATTGCCCAAGCTGTAGCCATAATACCTGGAGTTTCGCGTTCTGGCGCTACTATTATTGCGGGAATTTTTAGAGGTATAAAAAAATCGGTAATAATCGAATACACATTTATATTAGCACTACCCACCCTTGGATCCGCAGTCCTGTATGATGCCTATAAATCTAGAGAGCTACTTAGCTCAATAAACTCTAACATAGAAATATTTTGGGGTGTTTCAGTCGCTTTCCTTACTGCACTTGGAACCCTATACCTTATGAAAAAATGGTTACCTAGAATTTCACTGACCGGTTTTGGCATTTATCGAATAGCACTTTCAATACTGGTTTTTCTTTTTTTATTTTGATAGTACCAAATACCATATAGCACAATAATAAAGATTACATTTGGAATAAATATTCGTGGATCACTCCAAGGTATTCCATCTATTCTGTGACTTGATATAGGCCAAAGATATGGAGTTGGAAAAAACTCCAAGGAATGTACCGGCATATCCACCAATATATGAAATGGCCAACCGAGCGTCAAATATGCAAATGTTCTTTTACCTAAAAACCAAAGTATTAGAAAGAATATAGTATATGGCACAAAACTGTGAGTGAAATCGTAAAGAGCGTGAACATAACTTGGTATTGAAGAAATATCTGGTCTGTCCATTGCCAAACTTCCCAAGCTTAATACTCTTTCTATAAAAAATATTCCGAATGAAAACAGGTCTGGCCCAATACCAAAGAAAAAAGCAGTGAGGTAATTTCTTCTACTGTTTCTACCGAAAGCAACTCCTCCATATAATCCGTGAGATAGAATATCCATTCGAGAATTATAGCACAAACAAAAACAACTTCATTTGAAGTTGTTTTGTTTGATTTATCTAAGCTTTCGCCTTATCCAGTTTATCAAGCTTTAGTAGCTTAACTCCGTAGTAAACCACGAGTGCTATTACTATAAAATCAATAACTACACTCAGGAAGTCTCCGTACATTATTTGCACAGAACCTCTTCCAAAAGACGCGTATTTTAGGCCTTCAGCAGATCCTAATATAATACCGAGTATAGGATTAATAATATCGGTTACTAGAGCACTAACAACTTTGGAAACAGCCCCGCCCAAAATAAAACCGACTGCCAATCCAACTACACCTTGTTCTCTAATAAAATCCAAAAAGCCTTTCATATATTTTGCTTAATTAAGAATAATGCCTATATATTACTACCCCATTACAACAACTTCAAGCAAGCCTGTGCTACAATTTCTTAGTGAATTCCATAAGAAAAACATCTCATTTAAGCGAAATAATCGAGGAATCCGAAAAGCAGTCGGCAATAATTTATATTCACTCTCTTAATTGCGGAATAAGTATAGATATTAAAATTAGTATTGAAAGTGCACTAGAAAAAGGAGAAATAAAATATCCAGTCTACATTGTTGTTGTACAGGAAATGCCAAATTTATCAAAAAATATAGAGGAGGTTTTTAAAATCAAACACGAATCTCCACAAGTAATAATATTACGATCCGGTAAAGTTATCTATTCTGCAGACCATAAGGCTATAAAAATTGAGAATTTCGTTTATTAAAAACCAATAAAACTAAATATTTCTTTACCTAAAAAAATATATACTGCGCACATTATTCCCTCTCCAATTAAAACTCCAAATATGAACTTTCTAACATCGACATCTAAAGTACCACAGACATAACACATAATATCTGTTGGAAGAAAAGGCATAAAACTCCAAGTAATAACTATCGGCAATTCATTTCTAGACAATACGTCTCGTATTTTATCTACCTGTTTCTTATGTTTTTTCTCAAAGTATTCATCAAAATTTAAATACTCTGAAAAATAATAAACGCAAAGAGAAGAAACTATCACACCTCCAAGGGTCATTAGATACAAAGGTAGAGGTGGGAATAAAACTACACCCGCAATTATAAAATATGTTACAGGAATTAAAGTAAAACCTCTGAGGCAAGAAGTTAGAAAAAACAAACTGTACCCCAGTACAACCGAAGATCTAAAAACCTCAATAAACTTTGTAGAAATAAGTGTGTCATTCCAAAAATAAAGATACAAGGAAAAAGCAAGGATCGAAACCCAAATCCCAATTACAGTAAGTTTCTTTTTGCTTTTAAATAATTCCACAAGAGTAGTTTAGGTTGTTATTTTAGCACAATTAAGTACTACATAGCGGATTAACCTCAACCTCTAGAATGTGTTAGTATGAAAGGTATGAAATTTTACGAAAAACCTGGTCGAGAAACACCTATAAAATGGACCCTGACTGTACTGGTACTTGCATCAATTGGCTTTAATATATATCAGTTTTTAGATATTAAAAAGCAAAATGAGCAACTTTATTCCTATATTGATAAGTACGAAGAAGTTCTTTCTGCAACACAAATGAAACTATCGAGCACTACTTATGAAAAACTGGTAATAAAAGACTCCCTTCAGAAAGAAAAAGAAAACACTAATTTCTTTCAAAATCAGATACAGACTCTAGCTGGAACTGTTGGGGTATTAGAAAAACTAAGTAAGACAGACTCTGAACTATTGAAAAAATATTCAAAAGTATACTTTCTAAATGAAAACTATAATCCACCACAACTAGTAAACGTGGACCCGAAATATCTTCTTCAGAAAGATAAACAAACTCAAATACACGCCGAAGTGTGGCCTCACTTACAAAAAATGCTTGATGATTCTTTAGTGTCAGGAGTAAATATTGAAATATTATCTGCATTCAGATCTTTCAACACTCAAGCATCCTTAAAATCTGCTTACAAAGTCACCTACGGTTCTGGTGCCAACAAATTTTCTGCTGACCAAGGCTACTCTGAACATCAATTAGGAACTACCCTAGATTTTACTACTCCTAAAATTGGTACTGTGCTGTCTGGTTTTGACAAAACAGCCGAGTATAAATGGCTACAAGAAAACGCACACAAATACGGCTATGTACTATCTTATCCAAAAGAAAATACCTACTATATATTTGAACCATGGCACTGGAGGTTTGTAGGCGTAGACCTCGCTACACAACTTTATAACAACAACCTATACTTTTACTCACTAGACCAAAGAGAAATCGATCAATTTCTTATAAATCTCTTCAACTAAAAAAGCGCGGGCCTAGGCCCGCGCTTTTTACTTATTTCTTTTGAAAACAAAATTACATTACACCATTCATTCCTCCGTTGCCACCAGAACATGCTTTGCAGTTCTTCTTGTGAGTTAGTGCTTCATATACTGCAGATAGTCCAACTAGAATGTAAACTACCATAGAAAGTGTTGAGCCCTCACCTAATAGAGAATCTACTAGGTTGTAACCAAATGCCACCAATAGCCAGTTTAGACCTCCTACAACTAGCAGAACGAAAGTTAACATGTGCAATGATTTCATAAAATTGTTTAATTAATTAATATTAACAACTATATTATACCACTTGTCAAAACTATGTGTATAGCCCATGTGCATTACCTTGCCCCTTCGTTTATCTTATTTTGTCTTCCGAATATAACCTTCCTTACATTATCAGGGTGCCTAACAGTTTTAATATAGAACTCCCTATTATCTTCACTAGCAGTTTGAACTCGAATGTTACCAAAATCTAGCATTGTAGATATAAAACCATGTACATCTATAGTGACATCCTGCACCTTATCAAACCGCAAGTTAGAAATTTCCCGGTCAAAAATATTTTTCTGGTTTATTGTTATTATTCTTTTCTCAGTTACATACCAAACATCTAGGTAGTACTTTGTCCAATCTACAAAAAATATCACCCATAAGGAAAGTAGCCAGAGGGTATAGAAAAATAAAAAAATGGCGCTATCGTTTCCCGGCAAATCAAAACTCGAAATACTTGGCACTAAAACCAAGAGGGAAGAAAAAATAATGAGAGGAAGTATGGCTGCACACATAAAAACAAACGCAATGCTAGCAAAGACTATCCAATGTTTCCTCACTTCCAATATGACACTCTCCCCTTCATCTAGATGTAATTTTTCGTAAGACATTTTAGAATAAATAAATACTAATACCACAAATAACAAAAAGTACTATAGAAACAAAAACAAAAAGACTTCTTGCCACCATTATTCCCGGGCTTTTCATCCCATAGTTTGCCCAATGATAAAACAGGATTGCAGAAACAATTGCATATAAGAAGAAATACACAATAAAGATCAAATAGAGCGCTGGTCTGCTAACAGCAAGTTCAATAAAATCAAAATTAAAGAAATTTGGTACATACTGCAGAGATTGTTCCATGATATTTATTATACCAAATAAAAAACCTGGGCGTAACAGACCTTAGTTACTATTTTTACTATTTAGAAAATTATTTTTAATTCTATTAGAGATGGCAAACAGAACAAAGAAAACAACAATGGTAACAGTAAAGAAAGCCACATTTTGTAAGTAATCGTTTATTTTTTCATAATAAGTTCCTGCGTAATAACCAATAAAAAACAATATAAATGCTTTGGGTAGGGTTGTTATAAAAGATATAAATAAATACTCCCAAAAACGTATACCCGCTATGCCGGATGCAATTTCTATCATTCCACCAATACCGTGAGTAAACTTTCCTATCAAGAAAGTCTTAAACTTATGTTTTCTAAAATGCTCTTCTAAATATTTTTCTGTATTTTCATCGTAACCAAAAAATTTTACAATTTTTTTGATCCATGATGAATGCTTCCAGTATCTTCCAGCAAAGTAATACAAAGTATCTCCCAGCACATCGGCAACCACCAAAACACAATAAGCCACAAAACCCTGCAAAACCCCCAAATTAACAAGAAAACCCGAAATGACGGTTATTATAGGGCCTTCGATAAGAGCTATGGGAAAAATGACCCAGTATTTATACTGTCCAAGCACAGATAGTATTTCCCCTAATGAGTCGAACATTGTCTAATAGTCTCAATTTTAAGGCGATAAAGCAATACCTCAATTTGACTAACAGCCCTAAATTTGCTTTAATTAGGGCTCAATTTCCGGCATTTGCCGGTTTTTAATACACTTGCATCCATTTGTTTGGATATTTGGATGCAATTCAAGGCAGAGTGAGAAAATGCGATGAGCCTTACAAAATAGTAAGGCGACGAGAATTTTTGAAACTCTAACGCAGAAGTGCGCCAAACTATACAAACAAATTATATGGAAATAAGAAATATAGCGATTATAGCTCACGTGGACCACGGAAAAACTACACTTACTGACGCCCTAATGCGACAAACGGGTATGGTTACGGAGGAAGGTGCAACTATGGACTCAAACGCCTTGGAACAAGAGCGTGGAATTACTATTTATGCAAAAAACACTTCAGTTTATTACCCTGCTCCTGAATCTGGACGCCCAGTAACAAAAATCAATATTGTTGATACACCAGGCCACTCAGACTTCGGGTCTGAAGTAGAACGAGTGCTTCGATCAATCGACACTGTGCTTTTGCTTGTTGATGCCCAAGAAGGACCAATGCCTCAAACTAGATTCGTACTAAAGAAATCTCTTGAGCTTGGCCTAAAACCTATTGTTATAATAAACAAAATAGATAAACCAGCAGCAAGACCAGACGATGTGCATGAAATGGTATTGGAACTTTTTCTGGAACTAGGTGCAAATGATGAACAGCTAGATTTTACAACTGTATACGCAATCGGTAGAGAAGGAGTTGCTAAAATGAAATTAAGTGATGAAAACAAAGACCTAACTCCCCTACTTGAAACTATTCTTAAAGAAGTTCCTCCTGCAACCGGAGACAAAACTGCTCCTGCAAGACTACAATCTTTTAACTTGGCATACGACAACTTCCTAGGAAGACTGGCTGTTTGCAGAGTGTACGAAGGAACAATTAAAGTTGGTGACAGTGTTTTTGTAAAACAACACGGCGAAACAGACCCGAACAAAATGGTTTCAGGAAAACTTACAAAACTTTTTAGTTTCGAGGGAACAAAAAGAACTGAAACAGCCGAAGCTTCTGCTGGTGACATTGTGATGATTGCAGGACTTCCAACTGTATACATCGGAGACACAATTTCTAAAAATGAAGATGCGGAACCCCTACCATCTATTAATATTGATGAACCAACTATTTCCCTAAACTTTTTGGTTAACGACTCACCTTTCGCAGGAAAAGAAGGAAAATTTGTAACAGGAAGACAAATCCGCGACAGACTTGAAAAAGAACTTGAAGTTAACGTTGGACTAAAAGTAGATTGGAACAACAACGAATACTATACAGTTTATGGACGAGGCGAACTTCACATTGCTATTTTGTGTGAAAACATGAGACGAGAAGGTTTCGAGCTGCAAGTTTCTCAACCACAAGTTATTATTAAAGAAGTTGATGGAGTTAAAACTGAACCTTTTGAAGAAGTTACTGTGGATGTTCCAGATACTATTGCGAGTTCTGTTATTTCTAGACTTACTGAAAGACGAGGAGTTCTAATGAATGTAAAACAAGGCCACGGAACACAACGTCTTACTTTTGAAATACCAACAAGAGGACTTTTGGGATATAGAGGACAGTTTGTAGTTGATACAAAAGGTTTAGGAATCCTTTCATCTAGATTTGTTGAGTTTAGAGATTACGTTGGTGAAATAAACAGAACTAGTTATGGTTCAATGGTTTCTATGGAAAAGGGAAAGGCTCTTGCATTCTCATTAGATAACCTACAACAAAGAGGAACTCTTTATATTGATCCAGGAACTGAAGTGTATGTTGGAATGGTTATTGGAAACGTATCAAAAGGTGAGGATTTGCAAGTAAACCCTACAAAAGGAAAACAGCTAACAAACATGCGATCTTCTAGTTCGGACGGAACAGTTTATCTTGCAGCTACGGTAAAACTTGATATTGAAAAAGCGATGGAAATCATGTCTGAAGATGAATATATAGAAATAACTCCAAAATCTGTAAGACTTCGAAAGAAAACTCTTAGAAAATAAATCTAAAATAATAAATGCGACGAAGGCTCCGACTGTGGTTCACACAGCCAGAGCCTTTTTCAGATTGGCGCCTAAATGCGCCTGCAGCACCTGGGCCGAGTTGGAACAAAGCCTCCGGGCCGAATGTCGTACTTTCCGTTGCGCCGACGCCGAGCCCTGGTGTTCCTCTTGATCACTCCCTCGACCGTCCTTGCCTGCTTGGACAGCTGAAGGAATCTCAGGATACGGAGAAGGCTGTAGAGGAGATCAACTTTCCACTCCACTGACTTCCCCTCTTCGACATCCTGAACGAACCCGACTGTGACCTTTGCCCGCATTGCGAGCTCTTCCGGGCAGAACCCGGACTCCTCACGAGACGTACGAACTGCTCCCGAAATCACTGCGTAGTGTGCACCAAGCATCCACTGCCTCCGAAGACAATCTAACCACCAACTCAACATTTATGCAACAGTGCCCGGCCAGAGAGTTTTGCAAGACAATAAAAAAAGGCTCAGTCGCGCAAACGCGCGCGACTGGCCTGTGGTGTGCTCCCCCTGTGCCTAGTGACTAGACCCCTGCTCTGTGTCCACCGAGTGCGGGCCGCGGATGCATGTGCGCGACGACAGCCGGCTTCGAAGCCGAATGTTTCTCACCCGGCGGGTGTGCGATGAGGAGCAGTCCCTCAACCTCCTTCCGAGCGTGATCTCTCAGATCGTAGGCCGTGATCACGGCCCTGAGAGAGGCTTCATCGTCTTGCAGACGACCCCTCTCGGCATGAACGAACAGATGGCCTTTGCCGCGCAGACCCGTGCCGTGCCTGACGGAACCGGCGAGCTGCGACAATTTACGACCTTGATCAGTGCGTTCATTGAACAGAACGCGACCAATCGCGGCAAACGCCTCGTGCTTCTCAAGTACAGTCGGCATCGACACTCTCCCCTAGAAACCCTCATAGACGAACGAGGGGCCTCTCTTAATATCTAATCACACCAGAATATGCTTGTAAAGATATATTACAATCTAAACAGTGGATTTATTTCATTTCTATATTCTATTCTATATATTATAGTCGCCGACTTGTGTCCTTGTGATATGAAAAGTCGTCGCACTCCCTCCAAAATTCCTAGCCATATCACTTACAAACTGTCTAACATAAAATCCACTTGATACTCTTAATTCAATTTTATCAATATTAAAATCCCTTGCCCTCATGCCATTTAGTAACAGTCTCCATTTTTCTAGAACTTCTGCCTGTCTGAAATCACCTGCCACCAGAGAAACCTTTTCCTCTATCATTTTTAATACATCTTCTCCTTTAACATCAATCCTTTCTAAAAACTTTGCGCCCAATATCTCTACCTCATGTTTTGGAATGATTATCTCGTCTATTTTCCCTTCTCTTGCCCACTGAAACAATGGTTTGCCTTGTACTGGTTTTGAAGAGTATGCTGGATACTCCTGTTCAAATTTTCCTTTAGACTTTTCTAAGTAGCTCAAAACTTGAGTGAGTTCTATGGTATTGTCCTTAGTGCCAGTAATCAAACCCAAAATATCGAGAGTGTCCGTCTCTACTCCCCACAAAATTTCGACAGCGTACGTTTTTGGTAAATCTAAAAATTTTTCCTTTTCATTTACTTTTTCATTGGTAAGTAGAATAAGCAAACCTTCTGCCATAGGGTCAAGTCTGCCAGCATAAGTAATTTTTGCGAGGGCAAAATCTGTATTTTCCTTTCTAAATCTTTCAATGCACTCTAGAGGCGTCTCACCTAGTTCTTTATATGCCAGATGAATATCGTTTTCTTGTTTTGACTCCATATTCTGATACAATAACCCATATGAGTGATAAATCAAAGATAAGTACAGAAAGCTATAAGGGTGTCCGTGACTTTTATCCAGAAGACTTGTTTGTACAAAACTATATTTTTAAAAATTGGAAAAAGACAGTAGAAAGTTTTGGGTATGTACAGTACGACTCATCTATTTTAGAATCTAGCGAGCTTTACAAGGCAAAATCTGGAGAAGAAATAGTAAATGAGCAAACATATACATTTATGGACCGAGGTGACCGAGAAGTTACTCTACGCCCAGAAATGACTCCAACGGTGGCTCGTATGGTAGCTGCAAAAGAAAGAGAACTGTCGTTTCCTTTGCGCTGGTATTCAATCCCTAACCTGTTTAGATATGAGAAACCTCAAAGAGGAAGGCTACGGGAACACTGGCAACTGAACGTAGACCTGTTTGGAGTTGACTCTAGTCTTGCAGACATAGAAATAATTACCGTTGCTTACCAAATAATGAAAAATTTTGGAGCAAAAGACGAGGATTTTAAAATAAAAATTAATGACAGGAGACTTATTAAGAAACTTTATGAAAAGTTTGGCTTAAACGAGGAAATTTCTTACAAACTTTCAAAAGCGATTGATAAAAAAGACAAAATGTCCCCGGCTCTTTTTGAAGAGGCGTTGTCTGAACTTATGGGTGAAAAATCTACAGAATTTATCTCGCTATTAGAGTCACACGAGAAACTTTTAGACTTTTTAGGTGACAATGCGGAAACACAAGAGATGGCGAAAACCATAGAAAAACTAATGGACCTTGGAGTTAATAATATTTATTTTGACCCAACACTAATGCGTGGCTTTGATTATTATACTGGTGTTGTTTTTGAAGTTTTTGATACAGACCCAAAAAATAATCGCTCTGTTTTTGGTGGTGGTAGATATGATGATTTAATGGATATTTTTGGAGCGAGAAGAGTGCCTTCAGTGGGCTTTGGTGCTGGAGATGTTACAGCAAGAGACTTTATGGAAACTCACAACCTACTCCCTGAATACAAAACAGAAATCCAAGTTTATATCTGCACCGTAAAAGATGAATACAAAACTAGTGCCATGACTCTGGGTCAAAAACTCAGAGAGTCTGGAGTTAGAGTTTCAGTAGATTTAACCGATAAAAAAATTGGAGATCAGATAAAAAACGCTAACAGACAAAAAATTCCTTACATCATCTGCATCGGTGAAGATGAAGTAAAATCTGAAATATATACCCTAAAGAATCTGGAAACAGGAGAAGAGAAGAAATTGAAGCTGGAAGAGATTAAGTCATTATTATAAATTCATTTCCGTACTCGGTTACAAAAAAATATGCACAAGTTAGTATTCGATATTGAGACAAAAAACATTTTTCAGGACGTTGGTAGTAATGACCCCATAGACCTGGATATCTCACTCGTGGGCGTTTTCGATTACAGAACAGGAAAATATGAAAGCTTTATAGAAGAAGAGTTTGATAAGATGTGGCCACTTTTCAAAAATGCAGAACAATTAATTACATTCAATGGAGATCACTTTGATATTCCCCTACTCAACAAATACTACAAAAAAGCAGGTCTTGGAGACCTGAGCACAATCAATTCCTTAGATTTATTAAAAGAAATTCGAAATGCTTATGGCAGAAGAATGAAGCTAGACCAAATAGCTCAAGGAACATTTGGGATAAGTAAAAGCGGAAATGGCTTAGAAGCGGTAGCTTGGTGGCGCAGTGGTGAAATAGATAAGATTCGAAAATACTGTCTAGATGATGTAAAAATTACTAAAGATGTTTACGAGTTTGCAATGAAAAATAAAAAACTGATGTTTAAGGAAGGTCCTTTTACTAAAGAAATAAAACTAGATACTAAACATTGGGAACCAGTTATTGAAGCAAAGACCCAATCACTATTTTAATTGTATTAATCTCCAAGTGTTTAATTTTTTTACACAAAAGAAAAACCGGGGGGCGAATCGCTCCGCCCCCCGGCGTTTTGCCTGGCTTGCGCCGGCTGTTGAAACTCTGTGTTTGCCGAGATGGCGCATGTGTGTGGCGCGTCGGGCAAACATCTCACATCTTCTCTGACCCTCCGATTACCTCGGCGGTGGTCTTGCTCGCTCCACGGCGATCTCCTTGTTTTGTTGCCCGCGAAATTGTGGGCAACGAACGGCGGGCTACGGCCGGCGGTAGGTCACATCGAGTGTGACGCTAGCGCTGGCCGCGCCGGTGCCGCGCGATCAGGCGGACGTGATGCCGGCGGCGACGATGTCGAGCGAATCGATGACCTGGTTTTCGATGATGGCCTGGCTGGCCTGGTCGGAACGGAAGTGTCGCATGGCAGTCTCCTCGTGTGATGGGATGTACTCACCCAGTCGTACACATTGCGGTCGTGTTGGGCTTATGTATACACTAGCACACTATCATTTTTATGTCAAGTACTTTTTGCGGTCATGCGACCACCGCTCGGCTTCGCACGGTTGCATTAAAACAATTTTCTTATTTAATATATTTAAAATATGGCTCAAAATATGGCCATAATTCCAAAATGCGCAACATCTGATGTTGAACATTTGTGTTTTTTGTATAAAAAAAGGGGGCTGGCTGTCGCCCCCTGGATAGTGCAGTCGCGAAGAGTCCGTTGGACACCACCGCGAGTTATTGTTAAGCGCCCATAGGTTATATCCTCCTCCCAAACCTCCTCGCTCCTCGAGCAGGTTCTAAGTACAGTGTATACCATGGACTCAAAATTGCATATATATTTATTCCCTAGTAGAATAGTCTCATATGAATCCCGTAAGAGATTACGTGGTTAGTATTGAAAAATAGTACTTATTTAAAAATAGAAAGTCGAAAGAATTTATTAAACATAATTTAAATACGGAAACATAAAGTTTCCTATCTCAAACGGGATGAATATAGAAAAATTATCTGTGCCATTGGCAATTGTTATAGCAGGAGGTTTAATAGCGGGTGCGTTTTATTACTCAAATATACAAAATGCAAAATTAGTAGCCCGGGTTCCGACTGCCCCACTTCAAAATAGTGGTGGAGAAGATATGCGACCTATCACTGCGGACGACCACATACTTGGTAACCCTGATGCAGAATTGATGTTTGTAGAATATTCAGACACAGAATGTCCTTACTGTAAGCAATTCCATTCTACTCTTAAACAGATGATGGATGAGTATGGTGCAAGTGGAAAAGTAGCATGGGTTTACAGACACTTCCCAATTGACCAACTGCACAAATATTCTAGAAAACAAGCAGAGGCTACAGAATGTGCAAATGAACTTGGTGGACCTACAAAATTCTGGGAATACCTAAACACTATATACGCAAGAACAAACTCAAATGATTCTCTTGCGCCAACAGAGCTTCCAAAGATTGCGAAAGATGTTGGTCTAGATGTTACTGCTTTCAACAAATGTCTATCTTCTGGAAAGTATGCTGCTAAAGTTGAAGCTGATTACCAAGACGCAGTAAAGGCTGGAGGACGAGGAACTCCAAATTCAATCATAGTGGCGAGAGATGGAACAAAGGTAGTTGTACAAGGCGCACAACCTTACGAAAACATCAAACGAACTATTGACGCAATGTTAGTTAAGTAATTATATAGAAAAGTATTAAATAAAAACCCCTTAACGGGGTTTTTATTTTTTACAAATTAAAATTCTTACAGTACTCACAATCCTTTTCATCACAATCCTCCTTTAGAAAATCTCCGGACCAAACACTTTGCACCAGGCTTTCAATTTCTGTTTTAACTTGGTCTATGTCACTATCTTGAATCGGCAATACAACAGTTGGACACTTGTGACTTGCATTAGGTTTTACAAAGATAAGTGCTGGTTCTATTTCTTTATCTTTGTAGTTCGAAGCTCCGGAAAGAAGGTACTTATAGAAAACTAGTTGTCTAAAATAGTTTCCGTCAGAACTTTTGGTCTCCCCTTTTATACTGGCGATACTTTTTGACTCTGTAGTTTTGTAGTCAAAAATTCTGGCTTTTTTATCGTCCACAAGTATTGCATCCAACTGCCCGTGCAGATTAAATGAAACCTCTATTCCGTTCCAATCTGCTACAAACTCCTTCTCTTCCCATTTCTCTATAAAAGTTTGACCAGTAAAAGCAAAATAACTTTCTAGTTCGAGGCTAATATCTACTGCGTATGACTTTATTTCCTCCCTTACTATTTCTTTCTCGAACTTTGGCAGAAGTGAGGTTTTAAAATATTCTTCTGTTACAGTTACTATTATTTTTTCAATATTCTTTGCAGAACGGTCGGTATCTCGCCAGACAAGTGAAAGTGCTTTATGCATTGCGATTCCTTTTTCCGAAGATACACTCGGTGCTTCTGGTATTTTTAAAATACTTTTATAGAAAAACTCTCTAGGACAATTTACAAAGTGATTCAGTGCCGTAACAGACAAACCTTTTTCCACAATAACTCTTTTTGTGTACTCTTGGGCTTCACGACTTCGCATTTCATCAAAGAAACCTACTGAAAGCTCGAGCGGTCTCTCTGTCACTCGATCTATTTCTGAATGCTTAACATATGCTCCGTCTAGTTCCTGAATAAACCTAAGTGGTGTTAGCTCTCTGCCACCCGAGTTTTCCTGTGGAACAAGTATCTCTACGTGCTTTCTCGCCCTTGTCATGGCAACATAAAACAGCCTTCTAGAATCTTTTACTTCGTCACCGTCTTCTTTTTGAAATGAGAAAACAAAAGAATTCCCAAAATTGGCTGTGGTCCAAGACTCCTCTGTGACGCTTGGCATTATCACAAAATCATATTCCAGTCCTTTAGAGGAATGTGCGGTGATTATCTGCACTTGGGAGTTAACACTTCCACTACCAATTTTTATCGACTTGTTTTCCGCCGTCTTTCTATAATTTAGAAGTTCGGATATGAGAACTTTTGAATCTTCTATTCTCTGTCTTTCAGCAATATCTTTTGCCAGGTCTACTATCGCCCTCCAAACCTCACTGCCTACAGGTGTTTGTTTTACAACCTCAGTAAAGCCGGAAAGCTCGGCTGCTAGCACAAGAAAGTTTATTACACCTCCGGTATTTATCTCAGCCAATATTTTTCCTAACGCCGGAATCTCTTTTTCTATTTCAACATCTCTACTTCTGATTTTATTTATTACTTGTACTGAATCTTTAAAATCCATTCCCCACAGCCCCCGAACGACAGTATTACTTAGCGCCTCTGTATTTGTCGGATCATTTAAATACTCCAAAATATCAAAAAATAATACTCCTATTGGATGATTGAAAATGTTTACCCCTCTTTCTGCGGATGCGTCAATGCCGTTTCTCTGAAGCAGAGATAGGGTGTGTTCCACTTCCCTGTTTTTACGTACAATTATTGCTACTGTCGCCTCGCTATCTTCCTTTATAACCTCCCTAACTCTTTTTACAAGAAAGTCATCCTGTGAAAAACTGTCAGGTGCATGCACTACATCTACCGGTCTTTCTTTACCACTTCCAACAAGTTTTACACGCAGGTCTGTGTGTTCACCATCCTCATAGTTGTTTTCTATCATTTTAAAAGTTGCAGACAAAATAGCCTGATGCGAGCGATAGTTGCTCTCAAGTTTCACTACTTTCATATTCTTCCACTTACTTTGGAAAGTTAAGAAGTTTTTAACAGATGCACCTTGAAAACGATATATTGCTTGCTTTTCATCCCCTACAATAAAAATACTTGGGGTATCAAAAAAGTCCACCAGCTTCATAACAATTGTATTTTGTGACTCATTTGTATCCTGGTGTTCGTCTATATGTACATACTGAAACTTTTCTTGAAGTTCCTGAAGTAATTGCTCGTCATTTTCCAAAGCATTTAGAAGTTGCACCAAAAGATCATCATAGTCGAGAAGTCTCTCATCCTTTTTCTGCTCCTCATAAATTCTAAAAACTTCCCCGAACAAAATGGTTTTTTCACACTTTTCAATTTTTCCATTTGCTTCGGCTTTTAACTTTCCTTTTGTTGGACCTCGTGAAGAAATATTTGCTGGGTCCGACTTAATTCTTTCTATCTCATCTTTTGCAAACCCAATCACCTTTTCATAAGTTTCATTTTCTTTTTTGCAATCACTAATTGCTTTTAGTATTTTGCCAACATAAAAATCGGGCTCACCGAAGGGTCGTAATTTTGCAAACTTTTGGGATTTCAAAATCAGCCTTATCATATTTTCGGCTTCAATATCCGTAATCTGTTTTGTTCTAAACAAATGCGGAAAATGATCTGGAAATTCTGCAAAGACTGATCCAGCAAAAGAGTGAAAGGTGTGTATCCTGACTTCATCAGCACGACTGCCGATTATTTCCCGAAGTTTTTTCTTCATAGATTTCACTCCGGCGTCTGTAAATGTAAGGGCCAAAACTCCGCCAGGAGAAGCCTGAGTAACGAGCAATATATTTGCTATATGTAGAGTCAAAATCGTTGTCTTGCCCGTTCCAGGACCCGCCACAACCATAACTGGATTCTCAATAGCGTCCACAGCTTCTTTCTGAGCCTTATTAAGCGCCTTGTACTTTTCCTTAAAAATACTAGTTAGATTATTTCCTGACATATCCATAGAATACCACGAATTTTTGCTGTTTTAAAAATAAAAATTTAGACTTGATTTTTCATTAAATATGTGTTAATATATATTCAGAAACGCAATTCAAACCCGGCAGATGCCGAGGGGAGGTTAGGATGAGGAAAGTTCTCTGTGTCTGCTTCGGCAACACCTGCCGGAGCCCGATGATGGAAGCCATGCTCCAGCGCGAGCTCGGTGACACATATATCGTCGAGAGCGCCGGGGTCAGTCCCAAGGCTCGCGAAGGCGAACCTGCAAACGAACACTCTGTACTCTGCATAGAAGAGCGGGGGATGGACCTCATCAACCACCGAAGCCGATTCGTGGGTGAACTCAAGCTCGAAGAGTACTCTCACATCATCTGCGTCGGAGAAAGCGAAGCTGAGGAGGTTTACCTTCTGCTCGACCCACTCAAGTGGGAGGCAAGAAGTCCGCTTGTTCTCATCGCGAACCGCGAGGGTGGCGGCGTACCCAATCCGTGGCAGAAGGGACCTCTCGCCTATCAAGCCTGCGCAAGACTCCTCGACGTCGAGATGTGGAAGGTCGCCGAACTCATCCGCGCGTAGCATTGCGCCGAGAACGCGAATAGCACAAGGGCCCAGCACAGAGCGCTGGGCCCTTTATAGTATTCGAACAACTCCATTATCGGCATCCACCTCAACCATATCCCCTGTTTTAATATTTAAAATAACGTCTTTATCAGTACCAATAATACAAGGAATTCCTAATTCTCTTGAAACAATTGCTGCGTGAGAAAGTTGTCCGCCTTGGTTTGTCACAATTGCGGCTGCTTTTTTACAAGCCATTATTATGTCCGGTGAAGTTGTTTCAGCAATCAAAATTTCACCATCTTTCATTTCTTGCACAGCAATTGAAATTTTTTCAAAATCCTTGGCGTCAGGAACTAGAACCCTCGCCAAACCTTTTACCTTACCTTTGTTTGCAATAGTTCCCTTTATCACATTTGAAATTTCCAAATAATTTGAGAGAAAATTATTTATGTTATCTTCCGCGTTACTTCCAAACAAAACTAGGTTTTTAGATTCAAAAAATGTATCCCTATCTCTAACTTCTTTTATATCTATTATTCTTCCCTCTCCAACTAAATCAGATATTTCGTTCACATTGTAGTTCAGTAAATCCGATTCCTCTACCCCAGTTTGACTAGAAACCTTTTTTATCAATGACTTTATATACCCGTCAGACTCAAAGAAAACCATATTTAAATACGTTCTTCCTCCAAGTTTCAAATCATCAAATTCTTTTACACTTATTACCATTTTGCTTTGATCCACACCATCAGTATAGAAAAATTCTGTTTTAGAATAGTATATAAACAAACTAGATACATGTTTGAAAAATTCTAAAATATCATCTTTTGAAGGAACTGGTTTTTCTAGTGTAGATTCAAAATACTGACTAGATTTTTTTACATAGTCATCAAACCCAGCTTTGTATTCAGTGTACTTATCTGTATTAGTATACAACTCACTCCCCTCACTTTTTGTTTTCTCTATATTACTTTTTGGAAAAAATGACATCCACGAACCCTGACCCTGGATACTAACCACTCCAAGTGATTTATAGTACTCTAGAAAAACATTTGAAAATAGATAAGGAAATGACTTACCGGCAAACATTCTCGCGTACTCATTTGGATTAGGTTGATTATAATTATCAGAATTTGTTTTTTTATTTCTGAGTGTAGTTATTGGTCTACTTTGTACAATGTAAAACTTCCCCGCCTCAAAAGCCCACTCTATATCGCACGGAAAACCATAATGTTTTTCAATTTTTAATATAATTTCTGATAGTTCTAAAATCTGCTCCTTATCCAAAACTTGAGACGATGCTTTTGGCTCTGGGATACTTACCCACTCATTGTTTCCATGCTCTACTGATGCTTTTTCTGCTCTATGCAATGCTCTAGTTTGTGTCGAAACATTTATGTCCAAAATATTTCTTGGGTCCTTTTCCACAACATATGAATCCGGAGTTACAGAACCAAAAACTATCGCTTCTCCTAAACCAAAACCAGCTTCTATAATAAGTTGGTTGTAGTCCTCGGTAACAGGGTGCACGGAAAATGCGATACCGGAGACTTCTGACTCAACCATTTTCTGCACAACAACTGCAACAGAAATTTTTTTTGAGTGTAGACCTTTTTCAAACCTATAAAATATTGCTCTCGGTGTAAAAAGTGAGGACCAACATAGTTTTACTTTTGTTAAAACATCATCCTCTGTAGTATTTAGATACGACTCAAGTTGCCCTGCCCACGCGTGGTCTTTGCCGTCTTCGGCAGTTGCAGAGGAACGCACCGCAACGTATTTTGTATCTAACTCTTTAAAAGATTTACTAACTTCGTCCGCAATATCTTTTGGCATTTTTGCATTTAAAATCAGCTCTCGAATTTGTTCTGATGCCTTTTCAACAGTATGAATTTCTTTGTGTTCAACTTTGTGTAAAATAGAGTCAATCTCTTGGATAAGATCGGTCTCTCTAATGAACTGTTCAAAAGATTCAGAAAGCACAACAAAACCAGGTGGCACAGGTATCCCCGCTTGTGTCATTTCACCCAAAGATGCCCCTTTTCCACCCGCTATTCCCGCATCGTTTTTACTGAGTTCTGTGAAGTTCTTTATGAATTTCATCTTTTTAAGTTACCTCTACTTTATCACTTTTAGGGATTTATTCAATATAAGAAAAAAGCCAGAGACTAAGTCTACTGGACAGTTACCGGTGGAGTCGACGTTCGACTCCACCAAGGTGCGGGGGCTACTTCTTGTGAACAATCCGATCGTCAGCTTCGTGAGCCTGGGTTTTTGCAAGCAGATCAGCGACAGCGGTTTTTATCCGTTCCGCTTCTTTTGGATCGGTGCTTTCGAGCAACGTCCCACAAGATGCACAACAGAAGTACTCGCTGTTGCTACGGTCGCCAATCTTAGTGACCATCCAGCTTCCGCAACGACAGTTTTCATGTTCGACAATCATCTCTCCTCCTCTCTGCCGTGATATTAGCACAGAATATTTTTTATACGAAAAAAGCCTCGATGTGCGGAGCCCGATTTCGGCTCCGCCACGAGACTTGTTCACTTCGAGAGTAGGAACACCCCAACCCCAACCAACACAAACCCTGTGAGTCGAGAGGTCGTTGGAACCCCCACTTCGTAGATCTGGTTGAATGCCGTGACTATAACCTGAATAACGATCACGACAGCGATGAATGTGCCCAGTGCCTCGCGTGGGACCTCCTTGATTCCACCATTGAAGATGAGCACCCCTATCGCGGCCGAAACAGCAGAAAGGATGAGGAAGTTCCAGTTGGCCCCAGACAAGTCTGCCGTTCTCAAGTCCCACATGCCCTTGGGAAGAAGGACCGCGAGAACTATGGCCTCCATGAACATAGTGGCGACGTTTGCGTTGTCGATGCCGGCCCGTTTCATGAAAAGTGGCCAGATTCCGAAGAAAGCTCCCGAAGAAATTGCCTTGTACCAAAGTCCACCCATGCACGCCTCCAATGTTAATCTGCCACAAAAAGACGTATTTATCAAACAAAAACCGCCAATGGCTTTTGGATGAAAGACTCGACTTACCCAAAAGCTTACTATTCACAAAGATTTGAGGTATACGAATATGCAAATCCCTCTAATGTAAATCTATTAAATTTTGTAAGGATTGAACAAAAAAAATACTACTAAATTGACCGTATATTTAAACGCCATATGGGAAGCTGCTTTACATAAAAAGTTTTATATTATGAAGTAGTTTTATGGCGGCTTATCCACAGTTTTTTTAAATTTTTTTGGAGTACGATTAATATAGTCGAAAATAAAGGCTTTCGCCCTTATATCGACAACTTTATAAGCGTAATGCTGGGATGGCGATCAACACAAGCCAGTATTACAAACGTTGTTACTATAAACCTACAACATTTAACCCAGGGTTTCAATTGAATGTGTGGATAAGCAACAACGACACACAAAATATGACCAAAAAAACTTTCCCTATCGGCAGAGATGCTGAAACAGGAATACTTGTTCCAGTAAAAAAAGCAAAGAGTAATCCAAAAAGATACATCGTGGAATCAATGCCAAAGAGAGGCAGAGGTGACACAAAATAGATAAATAAAAAAACACTTTATGCCTGGATAAAGTGTTTTTTTATTAGACTTTCATAGTTTGGATGAAATCCGATGTTGAGAGTTTTAAAATGTGAGAAGCCTTACAAGTAGTAAGGTGACGAACATTTTAAAACTCGAGAACGAGGAGTTCGCCAAATTTGGAAGTTTACTTAGTAATAGTTACGTAACCTATTAATCTTGTCATGCTGTCGGATTTTCTCATGAGCCTTCGCTTCAATCTGTCGAATACGTTCTCGAGTAACTCCAAACTCCTTCCCTACTTCTTCAAGAGTATGTGTGACGCCATCCACCAGTCCGTGTCGAAGCTCTAGAATTTTTCTTTCTTTTTCTGGCAAATCATTTAGAATTTCTCTCACTTGGTCACCGATAATTCTTCGTGAAGCTTCTTGCTCAGGAGAAAGTATTTTATCGTCTGCCAAAAAGTCTCCGAGCTTGCTCTTGCTGTCATCATCTTCACCAATAGGTGCTTCCAAAGAAAGCGTGCTTTGATCAATTTTCTCAATTGTATAAACCTTATCAACTGAAAGATTCATTTCCACTGCGATTTCTTCAGGCAAAGGATCTCTTCCTAAATCCTGCGAAAGCCTTCTTACAACCTGTTTATATTTTGCAATAGTTTCCACCATGTGAACCGGAACACGAATAGTTCTACTCTGGTCAGCCAAGGCACGTGTGATAGCTTGTCGTATCCACCATGTAGCGTATGTAGAAAACTTGTATCCTTTTGTCCAATCAAATTTATCTACCGCCTTGAATAGACCTAGGTTACCTTCTTGAATAAGGTCGAGAAGAGTAAGGTCAGCAGAACGATTTGCATATTTTTTAGCAATAGAAACAACCAAACGAAGGTTCGCACGAGCCAAAAGTGTTTTTGCTTCATTGTCCCCCGCTTCAATTCTTTTCGCCAACTCCTTTTCCATACCTCCAGAAATAAGCTGGTATTGTCCGATTTCTTTTAGATACATTTGTATAGAGTCGTATGAAGATTCATTTCCTCTGCCGTATGTATACTTTTTACTAATCAAATCATCGGTAACAGAGGCATCCAAAAGTCCACCTCCTTCTAAAACATCAATTCCGCTTACAGAAAACTTCTCATAAAGCTCTTCTAGAAACAAAATATCATCCTCGATAGTAGGAAACTCTTTTAAAATTTCATCATATGTTATGTATCCTCTTTCCTTTCCTTTATAAAGAAGTTTAGACATTCCGTCGCTTTGTCTATCTGCTTTTTTCAAGACTTTTGTAGATTTTGGCACAGATTTAGAAGCACGCATTGCGAGAGAAGACTTGTTTTTCTTTTTTACCCTAATCTTTGGTACAGAAATTTTCTTTAATTTCTTTTGTTTAGATTTCACTGCTACCTTTTTCACCTTTTTTGCTACTTTTTTTGTAGTCTTTCGTGATGAAGGTTTATTCTTTTTTAATTTTGATTTATTTTTCATTTTATTGTACTTCCCGACTCGAATGCATTTTTGATTGTTTTAATTGTATTTATTCTCTGCGTTATTCTCTGACACTCTTCTAAAAATTTAAGAACTTCCCCACTCTCTCTTTTTTGTTCTGCTTTTTGTAAATTTATCATTGCTAACCCGAGATCTTTTTTAAGATATTCTTCTTCAAGTGAGACTAGTAGTTCATCAACATCTTTTTCAAGGTTGTTCTTATTATTATCCTTTAAATTATACTGGCTTTCTGTCTCAAATAATAGTAGGTCTCTATCTTTCTCGAATATTTTTTCTAATTCCTGCAATCTATCTTTCAATATTTCCCCCGCTCTCTTCTCAACATCTACCCTATCTAGTACATTCTCATCACCTTTTTTATTTTGTTTCCAGAGTAGTATTCCGTAGATTTTCCTCTCAATCGTATCCACTCTCTTAGTAGGTGGAGACGCATTTACCGAAGTCGGATAAACCACATCTGTAGTATTTATTTTTTTCAAATCTTCCCACAACGCTTCCTCGTTTAGAAATGTCTTTCTTTTTATTGCACCTATCCATTGAGATTGATCTGTCTTGTCTTTCATTTGTGCAATATAAGGAAGAACCTTTTTCCTTATTTCAATTGCAAGATCTTTTGGTTCTAAATTTTTAGAAAGTAGTGTGTCTACATAAAAGTCTACTATCGACTTTGAGTTTCTAAAACACTCCTTGAGCTCTTCTGGGCTGTCTTTTGCCAGATCTGCAGGATCCTTCCCCGCAGGCATTTGGACCAATTTTAAATCCATTCCTAAAGTTAGAGCTATTTTTGCGCTTCTATCTGATGCTGAAAACCCTGCATTATCAGAATCAAAAGACATCATGACTCTCTCAGAAAGACGACGTAACTTGGTTAAATGCATTTCAGTTAGCGCAGTTCCGGATGAGGCCACTGTATTTGTGAGGCCTACCTGATGCATCATAACTAAGTCCATTTGACCTTCAACCAAAATAGAATAGTCCTTTAGTTTGATGTCTTTCTTGGCCTTATCTAAACCAAAAAGAATTTCAGACTTGTTAAACAATACTGTTTCAGGAGTGTTTAGATATTTTGGAGATTTATCATCGGCCACAAGTATTCTTCCTGAAAAACCTACTACTCGCCCTGAAGAATCTGATATTGGGAACATTATTCTTCCTCGGAAAACATCATAGTGAGAATTTCCAATTGAAAGCGAGCTATCTTTTTGCTTTATAAGTCCCACAGAAAGCATTTCTCTCTCGTTCACCCCCTTATCCTTCAAAAAGTTTAGCAACTCTCTCCAATCGTTTGGAGCATAACCTATTCTGAAGTCTTTTATTGTTTCATCAGTAATCCCTCGTCCTTTCAGATAATTTAAGGCCTCATTGTTCTCAGAAAGTTTCTGCTCGTAAAAGAATGTCGCTTTTTCCAAAACTGAAAAAAGCGTTTCCTTTTCAGACTTCTCCCCTGTTCTATATTGGTCCAACTCTACTCCAGCCTTATCTGCCAAAACTTTTAGAGAACCAATAAAATCTAGCCCCTCAAACTCTTCTACAAAAGTAAATATGTCACCCTTTGCATGACAACCAAAACAGTAATAACTCCCTCTGTCAGGAGACACGAAAAAGGAGGGTGTCTTTTCGTTATGAAAAGGACACCTACCTTTAAAGTTCGTTCCAGCTTTTTCCAACTTAATGTAAGAAGAAATAAGTGAAACAATGTCTATTTTTGATTTGATTTGATCTACTGAAGACATAGGAGAATGATTTTAAACCAAATGTGAACTGAAATACTAAGAGTTTTCACAATTTGAATGAAATCCGAAGTTGAGAGTTTGGGAATTCGAGGAGCCTTACACCTAGTAAGGTGACGAGTATTCACAAATTCGAAACAAGGAGTTAGTCAAATTTGGAAACTCTTATTGATATCTTGTTGATTCGTCGAACACGACAGGGCGTTCTGCTCTCATCTTCGCAATCATATCCGCCTTCTTACTTCCCTTAAATCCTGTTCCTGCTGGGATTAGTCTTCCAAGAATAACGTTTTCCATTAGTCCTGCTAGTTTATCTGCATTACCTCTAATAGCACTTGAGATAAGAATTCTTGTTGTGTGTTGGAAAGAAGCTGCTGAAAGGAAGCTGTGTCTTGATAGAGAAACTTCTGTGATACCCATAACAACAGGGTCTGCAGTAGCAATTTCTTTTCCAAGAGCTTTTACTTTAGCGTTTTCTTCTGCAAGTAAGCTTGCTTCTACAATGTCACCAGCAACAAACTCTGTGTCTCCAGTTGTTTTGATTCTCTTTCGAGAGAACATCTGTCGAACAATAGTTTCAATATGCTTTCTTGAAACGTTTTCTCCTTGTAGTTCGTAAGGTTTATTGATTTCGTGAATAATGTAGTCAACAGTTTTGTCTTTTCCTGCGTATTTGAATAGTTCATCTATATCAACTGAACCGTCTGTTATAACATCTCCCTTCTTAACCTCATCTCCCACCTTAACGAATATTGTTCTGTTTAGTGATGTTGAGTAATCTATTTTATCTTTTGATTTCTTTCTATCTTCTAGATCTGGAGTAATAGAAATTATTTTCTCCTTGTCTGTAATCATAACCTCTGAGATTGTTCCAGAAACTGAAGCAACTACTGCAGGGTTTTTTGGCTTTCTCTTTTCAAACAATTCCTCAACTCTAGGAAGACCCTGAACGATATCTCCAGAAACTGAAGCTGAGTGGGCGTGTTTTGTGTTCATAGTAAGCTGAGTTCCAGGCTCTCCGATAGCTTGACCGGCAACTGTTCCAACAGCTTCACCCAATTCAACTACTTTGTTTTTTCCAAGATCAGTTCCGTAACATTTTACGCAGATACCGTTTGGTGTTTTACATGATAGTGGTGATCGAACAACAACTTTTGTAACCTCGTTACTTTCGATTTTTAGAGCATCATTTTTTGAAATCAAATCACCTTTCTTAAACAATACTGTTCCATCTTTTGTTACAACATCTTCTGCTAAGAATCTTCCTTTTACATGTTTTGCAATTGGAACTTCAATTCCTGAGATAGCGTGTTTGTCTATAATCACACCGTCCTTAGTTCCACAATCCTCTTCCATAATAATAGTATCTTGCGCCACAACGAACATTTTTCGAGTTAGGTATCCAGATTTTGCAGTGTTTAGCGCTGTATCTGTAAGTCCCTTTCTTGAACCGTGAGTTGTGATGAAATATTCAAGAGGTGTAAGACCTTCCTTTGAACAAGAAATGATTGGGAATTCGATAGTCTCTCCCGCAGTGTTTGTAATAAGTCCTTTCATTCCTCCCATCTGAGTAATGTTACCCATAGATCCTCTAGCTCCTGAAATAACCATATCAGAAACTGAACCGTCCTTTGGAAGTGTGTCAGGCATTAGTTTTTCAACGTCAGCCTTTGCTCCGTGCCAAACTTCAATAGTTTGTCGTAGTCTTTCATCTTTTGAAATAAGACCAGCGTCAAAGTGTCCTACAATCGCTTCTGATTTTTCCTTTGCTTTTGTAACAATATCCTTCTTTCCTTCAGGAATAATAACATCGTCGATTCCCCATGTTACACCAGAGTGTGTAGCGTATTTGAATCCAAAAGCTTTCATCTTGTCGATGATAGGTGGAACGTTTTCGATTCCGTACTTCTCAGTTAGATCATCAACAAGAGAAGTTGTTTTCTTTTTGTTGATTTCAGTGTTCATGAAAGGATAGTCACTTGGAAGAACAGAGTTGAATAGTAGCTTTCCAACAGTTGTTTCGAATATTTTTCCACCAAATTGTGCATATTTTTCTGAATCACTTGGAAGAACTTTTATTTTTGCTCTAAAAGAAACCTCTCCAAGATCATGTGCCATGATGGCTGTATTTGGACTTTGGAAAATCTTTCCTTCACCTACTTCTCCAGCAATTTCTTTTGTCATCCAGTAACATCCCAAAATAATATCAAGCATTTTTGCAGATACAGTTGGATCTCCTGAACCAGGCTTTAGAATATTCTTATCAGATGCCATGATTTCCTTTGCCTCTAGTTGAGCTTCATCAGAAAGTGGCACGTGAACAGCCATCTGGTCTCCGTCGAAGTCAGCGTTGAAAGCAGAACAAACAAGTGGGTGTAATTGAACAGCATCTCCTTCGATAAGAATAGGCTTGAAAGCTTGAATACCTAGTCTGTGTAGAGTAGGTGCTCTGTTTAGCAATACGTATCTGTCAGAAATAACTTCTTCAAGAATCGCCCAAACTTCTGGAATTCCATCTTCAATAAGTTTACTTGCGCCTTTTATGTTGTAAGCAAACTCTCTCTTCAATAGTTGAGAGATGATAAAAGGTTTAAACAATTCAAGTGCCATGTGTTTTGGAAGTCCACATTGGTTTAGGTGTAGGTCAGGACCTACAACGATAACTGAACGTCCTGAGTAGTCGACACGCTTTCCAAGTAGGTTTTGTCGGAAGATACCTCTTTTACCTTTTAGGTTATCAGCAAGAGATTTTAACGCTCTTCTTTGTGATTGATTTAGTGCAGATTGACTTGAGCCATGTCGAATAGAGTTATCGATAAGAGCATCTACGGCTTCTTGTAGAATTCTTTTTTCGTTTCGGAGGATAACATCTGGAGCACTAATTTCTTTTAGTTTTTTTAGACGATTGTTTCGGTTTATAACTCTTCTGTAAAGATCGTTAACATCAGATGTAGCATATCTTCCTCCATCTAGTGGAACCATAGGTCGTAGTGCTGGAGGTATGATTGGAATGTGTGTTAAGAACATCCATTCAGGTCGGATATTTGAAGTTATCATTGAGCTAACAACACTGATTCTTTTGTTTATCTTTCCAATTTCAAGAGCTCCCGCTTTTGCAAGTTCTTCATGCAATTGTCCTAGAAGTTTACTTAGGTCAATTTTCTTGAAGATATTAAATATTGCTTCAGCTCCAATAGATGCTTCGAACATTGTTCCGTATTTCATTCCAAAGTTGTAGTACTCAACTTCATCCAGAACTCTTCCTTCTTGAATAGAATCAATGTCTCTCTTGGCACCCAAAAGCATTTCTTTTAGCTTTTCTTTTGTTTTCTCGTCTTGTAGAGATTTTATTTTTGCTTTGTATTCAGAATCCAAATCCTTTAGGTATCTTGTTCTGTCTTCTTCTGAAACCTTTGTGATAATGTATCCAGCAAAATAAATAACTTTCTCTATATCTGTTACAGGAATACCAAGAATAAGACTTATTCTACTTGGCATTGATTTCAAGAACCAAATATGAGAAACAACTGTAGCAAGTTCGATGTGACCCATTCTCTCTCGTCTAACGATTGAGCGAGTTATTTCAACTCCACATTTTTCACAAATAATTCCTTTGTATCTAATTCCTCGATATTTTCCACAATAACATTCGAAATCCTTATCTGGACCGAAAATCTTCTCATCAAACAAACCGTTTTTCTCAGATCGCTGTGTTCTATAGTTTATAGTTTCCGGTTTTGTGACTTCACCAAATGACCACTCCTTTATTCTCTCAGGAGAAGCTATTTTCAGTGCTATTGTTTCAAAATCGTTTGAATCTGTGTTTATTCTATTTTTCATATATTTTTTTTGTCATGCGACCACTGCTCGGCTTCGCACGGTTGGGTTATTTATTAAACGATTTGTTTATGATTGTCCAATAATTCTTTCGACCCTCTTTTTATCTGAACATCCAAGGCTAAACCTCGAAGGTTGTTCATTAACACATTAAATGATGCCGGAACGTTTAGTTGTGTAATAGGTAGACCCTTAACAATTGCGTCAAAGGCTGCTGAACGACCAACAATATCGTCAGACTTGATAGTTAGAATTTCTTGTAGAGTGTGGGCAGCTCCGTGACCCAAAAGCGCCCAAACTTCCATCTCTCCAAATCTCTGTCCTCCGTTTTGAGCTTTTCCTCCAAGCGGTTGTTGAGTAATAAGAGAGTATGGTCCGATAGATCGCATGTGGATCTTGTCCTCAACCATGTGGTGAAGTTTCAAAATATACATGTAACCCACAGCAATATCTTGAGCAAAAGCCTCTCCTGTTCTACCGTCGAACAGTTTCATCTTTCCAGTTTCAGAATATCCTGCCTTTACCAACTCTTCTTTAATTTCCTCTCCAGTTGCTCCTGCAAAAGGTGGAACGATAGCTTGGTAACCCAAAGTGTTTGCTGCTAGTCCCAAGTGCAATTCTAGAATTTGTCCTAGGTTCATACGTGATGGCACTCCAAGTGGTGTTAGGATAACGTCGATTGGAGTTCCGTCTACCATGTATGGCATATCTTCTTCAGGAAGAATTCTTGAAATAACTCCCTTGTTTCCGTGTCGTCCAGCAAGTTTGTCTCCAACTGAAACATTTCTTAGCTGTGCCACTTCAATATGGATTCTCTTTATGATTCCAGAATCTAGTTTGTCGCCTTTTTCTCTAGAGAATACTTGGACCTTAACCACTCTTCCTTTTTTACCCCCCTCCATTCTCTTTGAAGTATCTTTTATGTCATGCGCTTTTTCACCGAATAGTGATCTAAGAAGTCTTTCTTCTGGAGTAAGTTGTGTTTCTCCCTTTGGAGTAATTTTACCAACAAGAATGTCTCCTGGTCGTACTTCTGCTCCTACTCGTACAATACCGTCTTCAGCCAAGTTCTTTAGTTTTGCTTCTCCAACGTTTGGAATATCGCAAGTTGTGATTTCTGGACCAAGTTTAGTATCTCGAACGTTTACTACGAACTCATCTATATGTATAGATGTAAATTTACTGTCTTTGATAACTCTTTCAGAAAGAATAATAGCGTCTTCGTAGTTTGATCCAGACCATGACATGAAAGCGACTAACATGTTTTGACCGATAGCTGCCTGTCCGTTTACTGACGCACTAGTATCTGCCAAAATGTCACCCTTCTTTACTTTGTCTCCAACATTAACACTTGGTCTTTGGTGGAAAGCAGTAAATCCGTTTGTTCTTGAGAATTTAATAAGTGTGTGCTCTTTTTCTTTTCCTTTACTATTTTTAACAGTAACTTTATTCCCGTCAGAATGTGTAACTGTTCCGTCTTCTTCTGCAATAACAAGTCTTCCTGTGTCTTTCATAGCATCTGCCTCCATTCCAGTGGCAACTAGGGGGAACTCAGGAACGATACAAGGTGTTGCTTGTTTCTGCATGTTCGATGCCATAAGTGCACGAGATGCTTCGTCGTGGTTTAGGAAAGGAATCATAGAAGTCGCAATAGAAAATGCCTGACTTGTTGCAACATCCATAAAATCAACCTTATCTCTTCCAACAACAGCTGGATTTCCTTCGATTCTAACTTCAACTTCATTAGAAGTTATTCTGTCGTTATCATCTACTGGTGTAGCTGCATGAGCAATAGCATAACCTTCTTCTTCTGACGCATTTAGATATTGTATTTCACCTGTAATTTTTCCATTTTTTACCTTTACGTATGGAGTTTCGATCATTCCAAAGCTATTTATACGTGCATAAATAGCAAGACGAAGAACCAATCCAATGTTTGGACCTTCTGGTGTATGGATAGGACAGATTCTTCCATAGTGAGATGTATGAACGTCACGAACTTCAAATCCGGCTCGAGTTCTGTTTAGACCTCCAGGACCAAGGGCAGATAGTGTTCTCAAGTGTTCGATTTCTGCTAGAGGATTTTCCTGTAGCATGAACTGTGATAGCTGGTTTGTTGTGAAAAATTCTTTGATTCTTGCTTGTAGAGGTCGAGGTGCAACAAACTGAACAGGCAAAGTAACATCAGTCTCTATTGTAGACATCTTGTTTTGAATGTTTCTCTTTATTTGAGCGATACCTTTTCGAATGTTTTGTTGGAATAGTTCTCCTACAAATCGAACTCGTCTTGAACCTAGGTGGTCAATATCGTCCGGCATAGCATTAGGAGTGTTGTTGAGGTTCGCTACATGAGAAATGATTGTGACAACATCTGAAACAGAAACTGTCTTTCTCTTTAGCTCCTTTTCACTCATATCTAGGTTAAATCTCTTGTTGAATCTGTGTCGTCCAACAGGTGAAAGGTCGTATCTTTCAGGATCGAAAATAGAGTTAACGAATTCTTTAGCGTTTTCAGCAGTAGCAAGGTCACCATCTCTTAGTCTCTTGTGGATGTCTATATATGCTTCGTCGACAGTTTTTGTGTGATCTTTAAGTAGGGTCTTTTCTATAGAGGCTTTACCAAACTCGTCACCATGAAAAAGTTTTTTGATAGCTTCGTCGTCTTTTACACCAAGAACTCTTAGAAGGGTTGTACCAGCAAATTTTCTCTTTCGGTCAATTCTTACAGATATTACTCCCTCACTGTCAGATTCGATTTCAATCCATGCTCCACGAGAAGGAATTATCTTTGCACCAAAGAAATTTCGTCCTTTTATCTCTGTTGCTGTGAAAAATACTCCATAACTTCTAGCAAGTTGAGGAACAATAATTCTCTCAATACCAGAAATAATGAAAGTTCCGTGAGAAGTCATTAATGGGAAATCTGCCATGAAGATCTCCTGTTCTTTTTCCGTACCTAATATGTGGTTTTTAAGTCTAACTCTAGCTTTCAAAGGTGCTTCGTATGAAAGCTTATTATCTTTTGCGTAGTATTCATCGTATTTTGGCTCAGATAACTCAAAACCTGTGAAATCCAAAGTGAATTTCTTTCCTGAAAAATCTT
>CAYRHZ010000004.1:0-29723 GCA_964424295.1 uncultured Candidatus Saccharibacteria bacterium
AAGGAGTCCGCGGTAGGCAGAGAAAATTATTCTATTGTTTCTAAAAAGGCGAGGACGTGAAGAAAAATAATGATTTGTGCGACCTTTACCAAGAGCCGCTTGACCCTCCGCCTCCAGAACTTCCACCTCCAAATCCACCAAAGCCCCCACCACCTCCTGAACCACCTTTACCACCCCCACTCATCCACCAAGGATAATGTCCTGCTGAACGAGCGTTTGTGTATGACTTTGAAACAAGGTAGTCAAACAAAAGTCCAAGGAGAACAAGGATGACAACCATAGGGACCGCAATAATAAATGACGAAACAAAAAAGTTCCACAGAAGTATGCCGGCGATACCCCCAACCACACCTCCTCCCCACCAAGATTTTGATCTAGAAAGTAGCGAAAGTATTATTTGGAAAAATACAATAAATATCCAAAAAATAAATTCGAAATTAAAACCTGAACTACTGTTTTCCGAATAATCTTCTGGCACAATGTTCATCCCACCCAATGCCTCTATCATTTTATCCACTGCGCCGTTTAGACCACCAAAATAATCTTCGTTTCTAAATGCAGGAGTAATGACCTCGCTCTGAATATATGAAGTGCCAATGTCAGTCAGATCTCCCTCTACACCATACCCTGTGTGTATTCTAGTTTTTCTATCTCCAAGTGAAATAATGAGCAGAACACCGTTGTTTTTATCTGCCTTTCCAATTCCCCACTTAGTAAAAAGTTCCTGAGCGACATTCTCAATAGTATCTCCGTCTAAAGATGGAATAGTAACAACAGCTATTTCATTTGTAGTGCCCTTCTCAAAACTTTGAAGTTTTGTCTCGAGCTCTGTAACCTGCTCCGGACTCAAGATCTTTGCATAGTCCTGCACAAAGCCCGTCGGTCTCTCCGGCACAACAAATGCTCCTACCAAGGCTGGGGTAAGTAATGTAAGTACTGCAAAATATTTTAATAATTTTTGCATAATTATGAAGATTGAAAAACTTTCATAATTTGGATGAGATGCGATGTTGAGAAATTCAAAATTTGAGGAGCCTTACACGTAGTAAGGTGACGAAAATTTTGAGTTTCGAGAACGAGCAGATCGCCAAATTTGGAAGTTTTCCTAGAATTGGACTTGTGGTGCGACTTGATTAGCCTCCGGCACATCAAAGTATGTTTTCTCTGGAATTCCTAGCACCATTCCCAAAACTGATGTTGGAAAAGTTTTCAAGCTTGAGTTATATGAACGAACCAAATCGTTGTATTTCATTCTTTCTACTGAAATTCGGTTTTCTGTTCCTTCTAGAGAAGTAATTAGGTCTCTATATGCTTGTGATGACTGCAATACTGGATAATTTTCAGCGATAACAAGGAGTCTTCCCAAGGCGCTCTCTACTTGAGTAGCAGCTTCTGCTCTCTGATCTGGAGTTGTAGCTCCTGAGTATCTTGTTCTAGCTTCAGCAATAGCACCAAAAACTTCTTGTTCTTGTTTGGCTACACCCTTAACTGTTTCAACTATGTTTGGTATCAAATCGAAGCGTCTCTGGTATTGGTTTTCCACCTGCGCCCATTGAGCCGTGATACCCTCTCCCATTCTGACAAAACCGTTATATTTTGTAACTCCCCAAACGACTAATAATAGCAAAACTCCTAAAATGACTACCCATTTCATATTTCTTTGCAAAAATGACTTTTGTGTTACTTGTGGTTCCATGTTTTAAGGTTATTTATAACAGAAGTATTATATCATATTTATGACAAGAGAGTAGTTGCTTATTTTTCTATTTCTGGTAACATAATTCTGTCATGAGTATTACTGAAGTCATACCTTACGTTCAGATTATATTATCTGTACTTCTCATTTTGGGCATACTACTACAACAGTCTGAGGCTGGTTTGGGTGGAGCTTTTGGCGGAGGAGACGGTTTCTCATCTGGATTTCATACAAAAAGAGGCGCTGAAAGATTTATCTTTATATCTACAATTGTCGTGGCTGTTTTGTTTGTACTTGTATCTTTCTTGATTTTCGCAAAAGGACTTTAGGTCTTTAAAATTACTCTTGTAATAAATTCGATTATATTTGGGTTAACTTATTGTTTTACCTTATTACTATATAAATTTTTACTGTGAACAACGAAAAACTACAGAATTTAGTTAGAAAAGAATGGAATATTGGGATACTAGAGAAAACCATGGGAATAGTGAGGTCTTTTTCTCTTACAGAAAAAACTTTGTTTGTATTGTTTTCTTTGGTATTTATAGTTAGCGGTCTGACGCTTCTATATAGTGTAAACAAATCTTTCCTAAATGAAGTCCCAGACTATGGTGGAACTTTAACCGAAGGAATCATCGGTTCTCCAAGATTTATAAACCCCCTACTTTCAACTAGTGATGCGGACAAGGATCTGACTGCCCTTGTCTACTCTGGACTATTGAAGGCAAATGAAGAGGGCGAGCTATCACCAGACATAGCTGAGAGCTATAGTGTTTCAGATGATGGGCTGGTATACACCTTTAAAATTAGAGACGATATTTCTTTTCATGATGGAGCCAAACTAACAATAGACGACGTTATTTTCACCATAGAAAAAGCTCAAGATAGCACTCTAAAAAGCCCTAGAGAAATCAGCTGGTCTGGAGTGAGAATAGAAAAAATAGATGAAAACACTCTGACACTCACCCTAAAACAGGCATACTCACCTTTTATACAAAACGCTACCCTTGGAATACTGCCTAAGCATATATGGAAAGACGTAACTAGCGATGAATTCCCTTTTAGTCAATTCAATTTAAAACCTGTTGGAAGTGGTCCGTATAAAATAGAATCTGTTTCTTACTCAGGAACAGGACTGCCGAGAGAATACAAACTGACTTCATTTAAAAAATATTCTCAAGGACGACCTTATATAACAAATATTAATATAAAGTCTTTTCTAAACGAGAGAGAGGTTAATGATGCATATAAAAATGGTGACATAGAAAGTCTGAATAGTGTTTCTCCTAAACAACTGCCTAACCTAAAAAATGGAAGTGAACAAATCTTGGTTTCTACACTACCTAGAATCTTTGGAGTATTTTTCAACCAAAATGTATCGAGCGTTCTACTGAATAAAGAAGTGCGACAGGCCCTAGACGTTGCTGCCAATAAACAAGCCTTGGTGGATGATATTTTAGGAGGATACGGACAAGTTATAAATAGTCCAGTACCTACAGAAACAGTTTTAAACACTGCAACGACTACTTCACAAGAAAATATCGACAAGGCAAAAGCGATACTTGTAAAAAATGGATGGAAACAAAACGATGCTGGAATTTTTGAAAAGAAAGACAAAAAGGGCAATGCGAGACTTTCATTTTCTATATCTACTGGAAACGCTACTGAACTAAAAGAAGCGGCTCTCCTACTGCAGTCACAGTGGCAAGAAATGGGTGCTGAAGTTGAAGTAAAAGTTTTTGAAATCGGAGACTTGAACCAAAACGTTATAAAGCCAAGAAAATATGACGCTCTACTTTTTGGAGAAATCGTTGGTAGAGATATGGATCTATACCCCTTCTGGCACTCATCTGGAAGAAACAGTCCGGGGCTAAACATAGCAATGTATGCAAATGTTAAGTCTGACAGGATCCTAGAAAACATAAGAAAAACTAGTAGCGATAGTGAGAAAGAAAAACTACTAAAAGACTTCGAGAAAGAGATCTCAAATGACATACCAGCCGTGTTTACATACTCTCCTCACTTTATATATATTGTCCCTCAAAAAGTTAGAAACGTAAGCCTTGGCATAGTGTCCTCACCGGGAGAAAGGTTTGTGAATATATCGAAGTGGTATATAGAGACAAGTAACGTTTGGGAAATATTCAACCGCTGAAAGCGAGCAGTGGTCGCATGACCGAAATAAATTAATTAATAATCAATAACAATTAGAAAAATGGAAAAAAACGAAAAAACTACGGATTTAGATAGAAGCATAGAAAAGGTTACGGCTGGAACATCTAGCACGCATTCTCCGCGAGCACACGGATCTTCTCCAAAACCAAGATCATTTGGAAAGAGATCTTTTGGTAGAAGAGACACTCCTACAGTACGAGGTACTGCAAGAAAGGTGGAAGATGTGATCCCCCCACTTGAAGGAAACAACATTCGTATAATACCGCTTGGAGGAGTTGAGGAAATCGGAAGAAATATGACAATGATTGAATTCATGGGAGATATTATTGTTGTGGATGCTGGTTTCCAATTCAAAGATGAAGATACACCGGGAATCGACTATATTTTGCCAAACACTAAATACCTAGAAGACAACAAAGACAGAATCAAAGCACTATTTATTACTCACGGTCACTTGGACCACATTGGAGGTATACCTTTTATCATAGACAGAATTGGTTATCCAAAAATATACACCAGACAATTCGGAGCGATAATGGTTCAAAAAAGACAGGATGAATTCCCTCATCTAAAGCCTCTTGATATCCAAATCATTGAAGGAAATGAGACTATTACTTGTGGTTCTCTAAAAATAAAGACATTCCCTATTTCTCACACAATTCCAGACTCTATGGGTCTTATTATTGAAACGCCTCACGGCAACATTGTGTTTATCGAGGACGTGAGAGTAGACAACATGAACGGAGTTCCTACAGATGAAGAAGTGGAACAGTACAAGAGATTTAAAGACATGAAAACTCTTCTTTTGACTATGGACTCGACTTCTATTGAAAAGCCAGGATTTTCACTTTCAGAAAATGTTGTTGTAAGTAATATTGATAAATTTATCAAAGATACAAAAAGCAGACTTATTATTGCGACTTTTGCATCTCAGGTAGAAAGAATTATTGCCATCATACAATCTGCTGAAAAATACGGAAAGAAACTTGTTGTGGAGGGTCGTTCAATGAAATCAAATATTGAAATCATTAAACAACTTAAACTAGTTGAGGTTAACAACATTATTCCCCTAGAAGATATTGAAAATTATCCTCCAGACAGAATCATCATGCTTGTAACAGGTGCTCAGGGTGAAGAATTTGCAGCACTAATGCGTATTGCAAACAAAACTCACAAATACGTTCGACTAAAACCAACTGACACAGTTCTTCTTTCTGCGTCTGTTATTCCAACAAACCACAAATCTGTTGTGAACCTAAAAGACAACCTTTATAGATCTGGGGCTAAAATCGTTACTTACCTAGACTCAGATATTCACGCATCTGGTCACGGAAACAGAGACGAATTGAAATGGATTCACCAACAAATTCCTTACAAATTCTTTATGCCTGTGCACGGACAGCACTACATGTTGTGCCAACACGCAGAACTCTCTTACTCTCTTGGTCACGCAAAGGAAGATGTTGTTATTCCAGATAACGGCTCAATTATTGAAATCTATGACAACGGAGAAAAGATAAGAATGTTAAAAGAAAAAGTTCCATCTGGACTAGTTCTTGTGGACGGTTTCAATGTGGGAAATATGCAGGAAATGGTTATTCGAGATAGAAAAATGCTGGCTCAAGATGGAATATTCGTAGTTATCGTTAGCCTAAATACAAAAACTGGAAAGCTTAAAAAGTCTCCTGACATCATAGCCCGAGGTTTCGTATATCTACGAGAGTCACAGGATCTTTTGGCATCAACTCGAATGATAATAAAGAAAACTGTAGAAGATACGACTCGAGGAATGAACCCTATCGACTTTGATCTAATAAAATCTACACTTACAGACGATATCGGCAGATACCTATTCCAACAAACAGCAAAGAAACCAATCGTGATTCCAGTGATATTGGGAGTGTAAAGTATTTGCAAAAATACTTTTCCTCACGTCCTCGCCTTTTTAGAAACAATAGAATAATTTTCTCTGCCTTCCGCGGACTCCTTTTAGTCGCCCCTTCGGGGCAAACGCTCACGGCTAGAGAAAATTATTTTTGTTTCTTTTAAAAGTCTGCGAATGTGAGAAAAAGTAACTTTGCAAAAATGTTGGTAATATCTCTTTGGCATGACGGGATAAAGATAATTTATGAGCATTCGCAGATTTTTGTATTGGATGACAGCAGATTATTCTAGTCGTGAGCATTTACCCTTCTAGTAAGAAGGGCGACCTTTGGGAGTCTGCGGAAGACAGAATAATCTGTGCTTCATCCAACAAAAATCGAGGACGTGAATAAATTATCTTTATTAAGTAAGAAAATTGTTAAAATTCTGATTTCTCTCTGTGATTTTGTATAGAAATTTACTATAATATAGGAGGCATGGACAAAATTCTTTTACCATTCAGACTCAATAGGTTACTGAATACTCTTTTTCTATCTAATATTTTTGTTTCTTATCACTATGCATTGGTTATATACATAAACTCTTCTCTATTGGGAAAGTTTTTTGATGATACTCAGATCTCTGCGCTATATATTATTGGTTCAATAATAAATGTAATTCTACTTCTCAATGCTTCTAAGTTGATGGAGAAAATGGGCAACTATAGACTCACTGTATACGCCATTCTGATTGAATTTTTAGCCGTATTTGGACTTTTTGCTTCCACTACACCATTTCTAACTGCTGTGTATTTCATAGTTCACTTATCAACTATTTCTCTACTACTATTTAACATGGATATTTTTGTAGAAAGTGTATCTTCTGACGAGTCTGTAACTGGCAGTATTCGTGGAACATACTTAACACTGACAAACATAATGATAGTTGTTGCCCCGCTTACCATTTCCTTTTTAGCAAAAGGTGATGACTACTCTCTCATTTATATAATCTCTGCCCTGCTTATGCTTCCTCTGTATTTAACAATAAAGAAATTCAAATACGTTGAACAAGTAAAAGTTCATCATATAAAAATACGAGAAACGGTTGGCCAGTACCTTAGAAATAAAAATTTATACAACATTTTTGTTGCACACACTCTGCTCCAGTTGTTTTATGGATTTATGGTTATCTATACCCCAATATACCTAAGTAAACACATTGGATTTACATGGGCCGAAATGGGAATTATTTTTACAATAATGCTTCTGCCTTTTGTGATCTTTGAAGCTCCTGTTGGAGAACTAGAAGATGAAATATACGGGGAGAAAGAATTTCTGACCATAGGTTTCATTATTATGGGAGTGACCACCCTAATAATAAGCTTTATAACAGCAAAAAGTTTCTGGATTTGGGCAACCCTTCTTTTTATTACAAGAATTGGAGCAAGTCTTGTGGAGATTAGTACTGAAAGTTATTTCTTCAAACAGGTAGGCAAAGAGCAGACCGACATTGTGGGCTTGTTTCGTATCAGCAGACCACTAGCCCTAATTCTTTCTCCTATAATAGCAACTGTGGCTCTACAGTTTATTCCATTTCAATATATATTTATAATTGTTGGAACACTTATGGTGGTGGGGACACACTATTCCCTAGCTCTAAAGGATAGCAAATAAGCTAGAAACTTATATTTAGAAATACTTAACTAGTTCTGGGAAAGCATTCTCAATTCTCTTTGCCCATTCAGGCTGTTCATTTTCTACTGCAATTTTATGTGCCTCAATAATAAGTTGATTTGCCTTTTCTGTGTCATTACCTGCTATATATAGTTCTGCAAGATTAAGATTATTGCGTATTGATGCGACCAGTTGTCCTTCAACAGTAGACTCCGCTGTTACCGTTCTTCTTGCTTGAATTTTCCATTCTTCAATTAGCCCTTTAGCAAATTCGTTAATGCCATAATCATAAATATAATTTCTAATAGACTCTACTCTTACAACCAGTTCATCTCCATTTAAAATTGCCTCATTTACACCCCTGCCTTCAATCTCCCGATGTTTCTTTTCAACCAAATCTGCCACAGCTTCCAAATCACTCTTATCTTCTAACTTTATCATTAGTAAAAGCAAGTCCAATCTATCTAGGGAAATATGAACTCCTCTCTTGGTGAGAATGCTATCTTCTCTACCCGCAATGAACCACTTTTCCATTGGAGTCAGCTCGATTGATTCTGCAGATTCCGGATTTTGTTCGGCTTGTACTTCTTCTTTCTCGGGTGGTGGTGGATTATTAAATCCTTCTGCGCTCATTTTATTTTGTAGTTAGCACATTTAGTAACTTTTTAAGAGATACAGAGGCCACATCTATTACAGAATCTCCTCCACCGTAATACATATAAATATAGCCATTTCTTATTATAGCGCCACAAGGAAACACGACGTAGTTCACTTGTCCCTCGATTTCATAGGCCTCTCTAGGCTCAAAAATAGGATCTGTAGTACGAGCAAGAACTTTTGTAGGATCTTTCAGATCAAGCAGTACTGCCCCCACTCTATACCTAGATCTACCTGAAACACCATGATATAAAAGTATCCAACCCTTATCTGTCTTAATAGGAGGCACCGACATTCCAACCTTTACACTGTCCCACATTCCCTTGCGGGCTTTAATAAGCGGAATGTTTTTAAAATTATTTCTTTCTGGAAAAGCTGGAGTTGAGCCATAGTCTACACAAACATAATTATGAACTCTGTGATATAGGAGATATTTTCCGTTTACTTTTTCAGGGTGCAAACATCCATCCTTATCATCTACCCCATCTGCAGTAACCAGAACCGGTTTAGTCCAATTCCATTTTCTTTTTTTAATATCACCTTCCTTTATACTAGACATTGCAACAGATGGAGGAGTGATTCCGTTATAAGCAGTGTAATAAATATAGATTGTCTTCCCTATTTTAACTAGTCTAGGGTCTTCACATCCAGAATTCCCATTTGGCACACCCTTACTTTCAAAACCTTCTCTTGGAACATACACGGGTTTGTCTGAAATATATGAAATGTCTGTTGCATTTACACTCTCTGCGTAACCCACAACAGAAGTGTTGTCGTTGCCCATAGCTCTATAGAAAATTCTTGCTGTACCATCTACATCAATTGCAGCAGGGTTAAATATTGCTTTTTCTTCCCAAGGAATATTTTTTCTTGGCTTCATCAAAGCGCCCTCACCTATTCTATGGAAACCTATTTCCCTATAAGGATATTCCATGACATCAAGTAGTTGATCCAGATTAACTTTTGCCATAGCAATAGTGGTGTCAGTGGCGCCGTAGTAAATATGCAAATCTCCATCTTTTATCATTGCACCACTTGGGAAAATGGTGTTTGGGATTGTGCCGTTTAATTCATAAGATTCTTCTGGGACGACTAGAGCACCACGAGTTTTACCAATAATTTTTCTCGGGTCTTTAAGGTCGAGTAATAGTGCCTCGATAGCAAAAACTCTATCGCTGGACCTATGGTTTTGAATTCTACATGTAACTAGTAGCCATCCTCTTTCAGTTTTCAATGGACAACTACCTATTTCGATTCTATCTATATCGTCTCCGTGTATAAAAATATGCTTATCTAACTTTGCGTACCATTTTTTCCAGTAGGCTTCGTTCCACATTTCTTCGATTTTAGAAAACTCAGCAATAGCAAGATGTGTTGGGAGTCTATCTGGGTTTACCGTGAGAAGTGCTACATACTTTCCATTTATTTTTTCTGGAAACAATGTCATCGCTTTTGCATTAAAAGGAGTTATGAGGTGTTTTTCAGAAACCTTTTTCATATCACGGCTAATCGCAAGCCCCACCTTAATACCCTCTGGAATGTTTAGCGGGAATGCAGAAATCGCTGTATAGAATATAAAGTATTTTCCATCGATTTTTGTAACTCTCGGATCTTCGCAACCATATCTTTCCCAAGGGTGTTCTGGAGAAATGAAAACTTCCCTGTTTTTAAAATTTACTCCGTCTCTACTCTCAGCCTTACCAATAACTGACATTGAAAATGTATTTCCCTCCACACGCTCTGGAGTGCACTGAGCTCTATACACCATATGAATCTTATCTTTTATCATTACTGGATTTCCGTTGAATACAGCGTAATTCTCCCAAGAATTTTCTTGGTTTGGTGCGAGTATCGGATTTAGTTTTGAGCGTTTTACAACAAACATAATTATGCTTTTTTTAATTGATAAGACTTTGCGTTTCCAGTCACTAAATATTTTAGAAGTTGTTTCAGTGGTGTTGTGGCAACACAAACCACTTTGTCACCTCCTCCATAATACACATACAGATCTTCACCTCGTATTACTGCGCCAGATGCATAAACCACACCCGGCTTACCATCGTTTTCGTAGTGCATGTCAGGTGAAAGTATAGGGTGTTCTGATCTATATAAAACTTTTGTTGGATCTTTTAAGTCTAGAAGCATCGCGCCTACTTTATACTTGTGAGACTCATGTTTTTGAGTTGCATGATAAAGAAGCAACCAGCCTAGTTCTGTTCTGACTGGCGGAGGTCCAGACCCACGGATTTTTGTATCCCAACTCGTCCTTTCTTTTTGTTCTCTTGGATGCCTACTTTGAATATTCTCTTCTTCTAGATCTTCCAAATTATCTACATATTCAATTAATACTGAAGGTTCAATACTATGAATAATTGCAAACTTTCCATTTATTTTCTCAGGAAATAACAACCAATTCTTATAAAACTGATTCTCAGGAGAAATTTTTATTGGTTTTTTCCATTTCCATTTTCCAGCCTTAAAATCCTCAACACTTATTGAAGTTAGTGCAAGTCGTGGAGTCGAACTCCACCCTTCAAAAACTACATATATCATATAGACTCTCCCATCAATTAAGACTGTTCTCGGATCTTCAGCTCCAGTCCAACTACCTCCAGATGAATAAACGGAAGCATTGTAACCAACCGGACCCACTACCTTATCTGGATCAGCCAATCCAAAACCAGTTGATGGTTCAAATACTGGATGTGGCAGTCTATAATTAAAATCTTTTCCATCCAAACTCCTTGCATAGCCGACTCTAGAAATACCATCATTACCGACAGCTCTATACAACAAGTGTATTGTGCCTTCTTCGTCCTGAAATGCCCCGGGATTAAATGTTCCCTCATCCTGCCAGGCACTTCCGCGTATAGGCTGAATTACAGGGTTTCCATGGTATCTATCCATGATTTTAGGGTATCTTTTTGCCTCTTCTGTTTCCTTGAAAACCGGTGGAACTTTAGCAACAATGAGCGTTCCATCCTGTGTTAACCAGTAAAGAACAAAGGCTTTAGGTAAAACTGCAAAACCAATGGGTTGAATTGGCCTTGTATCATCTTTTGAATCCACTACTCCTTGCCAAACAGGTACACCAGCTCTCCAAATAATTCTACGAGGATCATTTACATCCAATATAACTGCACCTGTTTGAAGTAGAGTTTTTGTTTTAAATTCAACAGAAGCGTCATACATAAGCACGACACCTTCAGATGTAATAGTGCTACCCAATACTTTCAAATCCCCCGCATCAAACTGCCCGACTCGAGAAGTAAAAAGCAGTGAAGGTTTTTCTTTCCAAACAGAAAGTGAGTGAGACGCTTGGTTTTTTATAAACAAACCATCTCGATACATTTCAAACTTGTCTTTATGTTTATCGTAAACAACCGTCGCATGTGTTGAATCAAGAGCAACACGCTCTGACTTTACTTCCCATTTATGTAAGTCTTTTGACCTAGCAACAACTAGTCTGTCTTTTGTGCGCAAGTTTCCTTTTCTAAAGTAAGTCAAAACAAAACCATTGGGCGTCTTTGAAAGTGAAAAATTATAACAATCTTTTGTTTTCTCGGCCTTCTTACTAATAGTTTTTATTGTGACTTTTTTAGTGTCTTTTTCAAAATCAACGCCATTGCCACTCCATGAAAGGAAAAGTTCAGAAGAAAGTTTCTTTGAACGACAGAGCAATATTACCTCATCATCCAAACCAAGAACAGCAAGAGGCAAACCTTCTAGAATTTTTACTCTATTTATTTTTGATGTACTTTTCTTCATTTTTTTAAAAAACCAAAAACGCTAGAAAACCTAGCGTCCGTAAACATCTTCCAGTCTTACGATATCGTCCTCGTCAAATTCACCTTTTGATATTTCCAAAATTACGACATCGTCATTTGGTGCAGAAATTCTGTGTTTTGTATTTACCAATACCGTAAAATCATCGCCTGGTTTTGAATCAAAAGTATCATCACCAATCACTATCTTTGGGGTACCAGAAATAACTCTCCAAAATTCATCTCTCTTCGCATGGTATTGCAAACTTAACTGTTCTCCCTTATTTACATTCAAAAGTTTAACTGTAGAAGGCTCATTATCTGTAAAACGGGTAAATGACCCCCACGGTCTTTTAGTGGTGACTGGTTCCATACCCAAATTTTAACACAAATAAACTCAATAGAAACTTAAAATAAGTTAATATGTTGATATCTATCAGGATATTCTATAAATATTGTCTAAGTAGTTCGAGAGTTTGTTCTGGCCCTTCCGCTTGAATGTAATCCACTCCAGTTTTTTTCACAGGTGAATCATTGCCACCCTTAAAAAGAGCGTCCCCAATAAACTGGATATCGCTATCTTGAATTTTTAATATTTCTTTAATCTTTCCAATAGCATAAGCTTTGTCTACCCCCTTACGAGTTATATCAATAGAAGTTGTTCCACCTATACTTATTTCATATTGAGGAATTTTTTGCTTTATCAAATCCACCAATTGTCTTCTTTTTGTCTGATCGTGGTCCCATCTAACCTTTATCTCAATTGGCGCATCCTGGCCTCTACCCGAAAAAGTGATCTGACTTCCTCTGTCTTCTATTATTTCACCGTATGGAGAGCTCAGATCGATGCCAGACTCTTTTATTGACTCATCCAATGCATTAATTATTTCATTCTTTTCTTCGGCATTAAAGTGCTCATTGTATACCTGCTTCCAAGTGTCTTGCGTATCATCATATACATAACAAGTACTTCCCATTGTTGGAAAAAGATATAAATTTTTCATTAATTCTTTTGGGCACGCAAAACTAGAAAGGAACTGTTTTTCGAATTGAGGGAACGCTCCCCCAGAAACTACAATAAAATAATACTTTGGTAATAACCCACAAATAATTTCTGCCATTTCAGAAGTCAAAGACGACTTACTCTTTGCTAATGTACCATCTAGGTCGCAGACTATAGCTTTTTTATAATTAATCATAATTGTGATATTATTGTAGCATTAAACACCGTAGAAAATAAAACTGTGACCAAAAACATCATTAATTTCTTTGACAAGCTAGAGGACAGAACCAGAGCAAAACTCAGCAGAATGCCTATTATTTACGCACTAATTGGGGGTATAGGAGTTGTCTTGTTTTGGCGTGGAGTATGGCACACTACTGACTTTTTAACGGCATACGCTTTAGGTGAGGTAGATATAACCCTTTTTAGTATTGTTGACGGGCCACTATCTTTTGTTTTGGGAACTATTATCCTACTAGTAACTGGTGTATATGTATCTGCTTTCATTGGAAATAGACTCATAATTACCGGTCTTTCTGGAGAGAAGAAACTGGCTGAAAAAACCGTAGACGAAATACAGGGTGAGGAAGATGAAATAAAAAGAATACAAAGCACCCTGCAGAAAGTAGAAAAAGAAATAGAAATTATAGAAAAAGAGATAAGTAGCCACCACCCAAAAAACTAATTTTTTGATTTTTCTAATATTTGATCCAAAACCTCATTCTGATTCTCTAGATGTATTAGTATAGCCTCTATTTCCCTCTCGGCCTTAACGTTTACTTCAAAATCGGCTTCTACCCTAGATTCTGCATGACTACCCTGCAGATTCTGCCCTATCATAATAAGTGGTATTAAAAATATTTGAATCATATTTGATATAAACAACCAGAGAACAAAAGCTGGATATGGATCAAACTGATATATTTCTGGACCCAATGTGTTCCAACCCAGCCAAGTTATTGTCCAAAATAGAATAACTAGAAAAAAACCAGTTGTGCCTATGTGTTTCGTCATCCAAACAGCAAACAAGTCTAGCGAAGAAAGCTTTTCCTTGTGCTCGAGATTTACATTTCTAATTGGCTTCCTAGATTTTCTTATATCTTCTAGGGAAATAGGAGTTGTTTTCATATTTATATACTGTTAGCAATTAAACCAATTACCATTATACCAATAAAATTGAAAACAAATGAAACTGGCACAAAGTATTTTGACTTCATTTTAGAAAAACCTAAAAGACCTATGCCGAGCTCGTCTGGCAATGGTGACGCAATGAGAAACCCCCCTAGAAAAAAAGTGAACCATTTAAAATATCTGTACTTGAATAGAAATTTAGTTTTTTTCCAAAAAGTATTGTGGCTTACTATTTCCAAAAAATGCTCCGATAATCTGTCTCGAATAAATTGAAAAATAATTAAATCCCCCAGCACTGCTCCACAAGCACCAACCAAAGCAGTTATTACTATTGAGCTTGATTGAGATATCTCTCCCAATGCAGCTATGGCTGGAGCAGTTGTAAAAAAGGATGTAAAAAACATGCCTGCGACAAACGAACCTATGAGTTTCATTTGTCCTGTAGAAAGTAGTAGGTCGGAGAGAATGTTGGTCTTAACCAAAACCACAGCCAGCATAATACTCAAGGCTATTATTGCTAAATCTTGCAATAAAAAACTTTGGAGCCGAGGTTGGCTGTCGTTATGGTACATTAGAATAATTTAGAAATTAAAACTATTTCTTCTTTGGTTTCTTTTTTTCTTTTCTATGTGTTTCTCCTTTAGACATACATATATATTATCATAATTAAAAAAATAAAAATCCCCAAAACTGGGGATTTTTATTTTTAAAACTAGCAAAATCAAATTTGAAAGGATTTTTTGTAAAGTTCACGGCGCGAAGTTCTTTTTTTGACCAAAGTGTACATATTAGTACTCTGCGGGAAAGAAAAGAACAAGCAACAAAGAAATTTACGAAAAAGACTTCAAATTTATGATAGGTGCTTTGAAACAAGCTTAGTCATTTCAAACATATTTACCATTGCCTTTCCTCCGAATACCTTTTTTAGGTTTTCATCAGCATTAATGTTTCTTTTGTTCTTTGGATCTTGTAGGTCGTGTTTTTTGATGTAAACCCAAAGAGCCTTAACAACTTCTGAACGAGGCATTGGGCCCTTTCCAACAACTGCTGCCAAATCGGCGCTGATAGTCATTGGTTTCATAAATGCAGAATTAACTTTTGTTGCCATTTTTTTGATTATTATAGTAATGGGTCTATTATACAGCATCCCCCCTTAGATAACAACAGTAGACAAGAACCTTATCCGAATGTAAAGGTAAAGGCCTTCAGACCAGCCCTTGGTATGACAATTTTCAGAACATGCTTTCCATATCCAGAATCTTCAATAAGGCTATACAATTGCTCATATTTTATGAGTAAATCCTTTACAAATACATTATCTTTATATATAGAAACTTTTATACCATCAGGGCTTCCAGCAGTCATATATACATTTTTAGCTTCATAGCTAAAGACCACAATGGCTTCTCCCTCATTTTCTGAATACTCTGGCCCTATATTCCATTTACCAACCAAATAAAGAACATTATGAATAATCTTACTTGGTAGAGACATATTCTGTTCTCCATTTGTACCAATCTTGCCATTGCCAAGGTATTGATTCCTTGAGGACCCAAAATAAACTTCTGGACTTTTCACTTTACTCGAATCCACCACAATAGTAGTAGCCGGACTAGAAGCTGTGCTCCCAAGTTGACCCGCTTCAACACCTAATCTTTCGGCTCTCTCCATTAAAGCCCCTTGTATAGCCATTTCAGTTTCTTCATATGCACCCTCACCTATATGGTCATAAATTATATAACCGTCCATATCCACTAGATATTTTCTTGGCCAATACTGGTTGCCGAGAGCAGTCCAGGTTGAGTAATCGTTATCAAGCACCACTGGATAAATAATTCCGAATTTTTTAACCGCCCTTTCAACATTTTCTTTTACCTTTTCAAATGCAAACTCGGGTGTGTGGAGACCCACAACCTCCAAGCCCTTGTCTTTATACTTTGAGTACCAAGTGTTTATATAAGGGATTGTTCTTTGACAGTTAATACAACTATAAGTCCAAATATCCAGTAAAACTACTTTACCCTTGAGAGATTCTAGAGTAATGGACTTTCCATCGGTATTTATATAACCATCAATAGAACTCAGTTCAGAAACATTTCTATACCTAGTTTTTTTCTGTTCAGGAGTTAAGTATCTTTGTTCTTGCCTGTCTTTTCCAACATTTTCTTGATCAAGCTGGACTCTATTTCCTATAATCTCTTGAGATAAATTTTCAGAATTATATATACCTTCCTCTTTTCTCTCCAGCAATTTTTGCTCTATTTTTGTAACATCAAAAAAACCAGAATCAAGTAAAAAAACTTGAAATTTTTTATCTAAACCGCCGATTATTGCAATACCAACCAAAATGAACAGTACTCCTAAGGCACGTTTAAACCAGCCATGAGTATCTGCAACAACACCAAGTTTATTTAATATCTTTTGCCCAACTAACGAAACTGCAAGCAAAGAAATACATAGCCCAAAAGTATATGCTAGTAAATAAACAATTCCTCTTGTAAAACTCACCGGCAAGACTGTTGCCAATACAATAAAGTAGGTAGGGCTACAGGTAGAGAAAACAGGTCCAAGCGACGCCCCAATAATTACATCTCCCAAAAAGTTTTTCTTTTGAAATCCTTGTCCCATTAACTCGTTTGATTTTGCATTCAATCTTGCAAAAAAATCAGTTTCAAGAAGTTTTGGAAAAAGTGTAACTAAGCCAAGAGTAAAAACTATACTTCCAGAAAACCATTTCCAAAAAGACTCAGGTATATTAATAAACAAAGTGCTTACCTTAAGTAAAAGTGTAAAAATTATGACCGAAATACCCAATGAAAGAATGATTGTTAAAGCTTTCTTTTTATTAAAGTTATTTTCTCCACTACCAGAAAGTGATCCCCCAATAATGACAGGTAAAATTGGAAGCACACATGGAGCAAGAACTGTTAGTATTCCGGCGACAAATGAGATAAACAGCAAAAACATAAGTATAGGTAATTATACCCCACAATCAATTATTTATTAACTTTTATGATAATATATCCGTATCATGATGCAGGCTAAAATAATCTCTTTCGAAGAATTTGACCTAATTAGAGATGGTTTAGGAACTATAGTATGCACCTCTGGGGGTTTTGACCCTATCCATCCTGGACATATTACTTGCATCCACGAATCAAGGAAATATGGAGATACAGTTGTGGTGATAGTAAATGGTGACAGTTTCCTAAAAACTAAAAAAGGTAAACCCTTTATGGATTTGAAAACTAGGAGTCATATAGTTTCCTATATCAAAGGAGTCGACTACGTTATACCTTTTGAAATAGAAAATGACTCGACTGTTAGAGTAGCACTACAGAGAATAAAACCTCATGTTTTTACAAAAGGTGGAGATAGAATAGATGAAACAAGTATTCCTGAATGGAACACCTGTGTTGAAAATAATATTAAAATTATTTCCGGGGTTGGACACAAAAAAGACTGGAGTAGTTCAGATTTTCTAAAAGAATGGGGTGATTACTGGAAAAACAAGTAGTTTATTCGTTAGAATCTTGAAATCTGTTAAATAATGCATTTACCAGGGATAGAATTATTGAAAACCAAAATGCAGTCCAGAAACCAGATACACTAAAACCTGGAACGATTTTTGAAGCAAGAATAACAAACAGAGCGTTGATAACTAAGGAGAATAATCCGAGAGTAAGTATTGTGAGAGGTAATGTTATTATTTTTACGAGTGGTTTAATAAATATATTTATTACTCCCAAAACTACTGCCAAAACTACTGCTCCGGCTAATGTAACCGTTGCTCCAGGCAATAAATATGCAGAAATAATAATCGCTATAGCAGATACAAATAAGTGTACAAGTGATTTCATAAAAATATTATAACATGGATTATTTTTTACTGTTTGTTAAGACTTCTTTAACCCTAAACTTAACAAGTTTCTGAATTATCCCAAAGGGAAGTGCTTCATCTAATGGAAATTGTATAGCGCCTTTTGAGGTTTTATATTTTACCAATTCATTTTTGAATTCATTTACTCCAGACGGTGTAGGATAAAACCCAATGTGACCCTCATATGCCGCAAAGTGTACTAAATTTTTGTTATTTAGTTTAAAAGTTGGCATTCCATAGCTGATACCCTCCGTAGATTTTGGCGCGATCTTTTTGACAATCAATCTTATTTTTTCTAGTTTCAAAGAAACCGCTCTAGGGAATAATTTTATATATTCATCAAGTGTAGCGACTTTCCCCGTCTTTTCTTTCATTTTATTATTAAATTACTAATCTTTAATTATTATAGTCTTTCTAATTAAATCAAAAATACTTCTTATGGCGACAATATCAAACTCTTTCACTGCACCTTCTGGATAATTTTCAATTATAGAATAATGAATTAGGTATCTGATCGCATAACAATACTCCCCGACTGATGTAGCATAAATCGTTTCGTCATACCTATTCCCAGCACCAGCTCCAAGAGATATTGCTTTTGTATATTTTCTGCCGTTAATATCTTCTAGTCCCGTCAATTCAGAAGCTATAAAAAACAGCTCTGCCCCACAGGCCTCTGGTGCAACTTTTGTACGTTCTATGGAAATATAAGTGTCTGAAGACAGATTGGTACCTTTGTATAATTCTTCTGATATTTTAAACTTAATACCTGGAAATACCTTATCGGGAGATATGAAGTTGGTATAGTCTTTAATAACTGTAAAATCTTTTGGTAGGTTAATTTGAAAATTGTATTCTTGATTTTCATATTTTTGAGGCAACTTTTCCAAATCAACCTCAGCAACAATAACCGGATTATTTACAACGGTTTCGTTTGGCCTAAAATACCATATGCCTAGAATAATTATGAGAACAAAAATCAATAAGTAGTGATAGGTTTTCATAAGTATTAATTTATATTATCTAAAGATAACAACTCCACTATCAAACTTTAAATCAAGTACGAGCTCTCCTTTTGAAGTAAAGTGATAACTGCTAGCGTCTTGCAACATTTTTGAAAACTCTGCCTCCTGCGAACCTTCGCAATACATTAAAGTAGACATCATTTTAGTGAATGTAATACTGCTACCTTTTATACCGTATTCTCCCCCCACTCCATTACAGTCCGTAGATGCTGAAAAGGATTTATCGCTTTTAAATGTTAGATTGAACTTATCTGCTTTTTTAGGAGTCACGACTTTTCCATCGTTATATTCTGATCTAACCCAATTCCAAGTTTTCATTGTAAGTGTCATTTTTGAAACATCTGCCTCCCCTTCAAAGTCTTGCACTACTTCACCCAAGGTCATATCACTTGGATTAAACTTTACCCACATGCTTTTTCCTTGAGATGGCGGAACTACAAAACTTTCTCCGGGCTTTCTGTCTGCATAATTAACCACAATAAACCCCTTATCATTTATTGAAGTAGACTGTGGAGATATTCTATCGCCAAGGAACATACCTTCTGAACCAACATAACCACTTTCTTTATTTAGAGAAACCACAACATAGTAAAAAGTTCCTGACCCCCCAGTATTTTGAGTTAGTAGGAATGCTGTGTCCACCCTTCCATCTCCATCAAAATCTTTTGTTACTTCATTTCCGAAATATTTTGTAACAACCTTAAAAGAAGAACCTGGTGCAGTCTCTGTCTCCGACTGCCCATCTACTAAAACAACAGGAACTCCAGCTATTTTATATGTAGCGTTTTTAGGACTAGCCAAAACAGTATCATCATTTTTTATGGCACTTTGGTTTTTATTATTAAAGCCCCAATATAGACCAGAAGAAACTAAGACCAACCCCGCAATAATTATTAGTGTTTTTTTCATGTTTTTATGTTAAATTGTTGCACCATCACCTAAATTTAAGTCCGCCTTATAACGCTCAATGACTTCTGGATGCTTGCCATCCTTACAGTCTTTTACAAATTTATCCGCACTTGCCCCATCTGGAAACGTCATATATGCGAGGGCTCCATTACAAACTGCATCTATATTTATTTTTACACCAACACCTTCTGAAACAGTAGAAGTTTCTATAAATTTAATAGAATCAACCAGTGGAGAGAAATCTTTTTTCAAATTAGAATTTGCATCGATATACATTCCAGTTATTACATAAATGAATCCTCCATGAGCAACAACAACATTGTCCGATGCATACAGGCCATCTGCGTTATACCTTACAGCGTTTGCCCCACGAACGACAACTGCTGTTGAATCATTTGTTTTTAAGCCCATGTTACTAAAGGCAGGATTTTCCATTGCCCATATTCCCGCCTCTTTGTTTTCTGTATTAGTAAATACATTTATCGACATAATAGCTGGACCTTCGCTCCCAACTGGAGCTCCGCCTTTATCTATATTTTCCTTATCTTTTGTTTGCATCAATATAATAGTTTTGATATTGCCGTCCGAATTTTCGGAAGCGTCAGCCTCTCCCAAGACATAGCCATCTGGACCTGTTTTGTATGTAAATTCCAAACCGACGTCTTTGTTCGAGTATACTGAACTACCGGTAGTTACTACTTTTTTTGCACCAAAACCGAAGTACCCCATTACACCAGCAATTACTACTAAAATAATCAACCCATAAATTAATTTTTTGTTGTTTTCCATAGGATTATATTATCACCTCAATTGACGTTGGACCAAGCTAATTATTACAAAATGAAGCTACTACAGCTTTAATTTGCATATAAAAATCTTTGGATAAATATATGCGTCCACTTTTGTTATAAACTTCAAATCAAGCGAATTAACTAGCTCAAATTTGGATTCTGGAATAATTTTCTCTAAAATCTCTGTCTCACTTGTGTATACAGCCAATACTCCATCCTCGTTTAGATGTTCTGCTGAATACTGGAGGAATGTACTGTACAACTTTGACAGATCCTCGTTTTTTGAAATAACCATTCCAAAAGGAAGATCTGAAGTGATTACATCAAATTTACCAAAATCTGGAGCATTAAATATATCCCCTTCTTTTACTTGCACTCTTTTAATTAGCCCGGCTTTTTTTATGTTTTGAATAGATAGGGTTAGATGTTCTTTGTCGTTATCAAAACCAATCAAATTTTCTAGACCTTCAAAACACTCTGCTGCCTCTATAAGCAACGTGCCACTACCAGAAAATACATTTAAATAGGATTCTGAATTTTGTGAAACCGCTAAAGAATTCATGGCGTATGCAATTGTAGGATCCATTGCGCCACTCATGTTTGCCACCTTATATTCCCTAACAGATAGAGGTCTTGGTGTAATTTGAATACCCACTTCCCACATTTCATCAATTTTTATTATATGAATTTTTAAGTCTGCTTCATCTTCTTTTACTAGGCTGTAATTTTCTTCAACATATTTATTAATTTCTCTAACCTCAGGAGAATCTGAACCTGCACATGTGATTTTGTATGTTTTAAATGATCCTTTTTTATTTCCATCAATAACTATTTTTATTAGATCCCCCAATATTGATTTGTGTTTTGAGATGTATAGTGGATGAAATTTTGGGTCTATCAAAACCAAGTAAGCCCTAGCTACACTTTTTAGCATTTTTATTGAGTCAAAATTATCCACGAAATCTACAAAGATCGAGTCTTTGTGCTCACCAGAAGTAATTAAATTTGGATAATTGTAAATTTCCTTTAAAACAACACTTCTCAAACCCTGAATAAATGACAGTTTTATTTTTGGCACAAAATTAGAATATTTAGACTATTGATTTGGTTGGTTCCATCTTGGGGCAAAACCAGCCATAAATGCAAAAAAGTGGGCTTTGATTTTACTTTCCCCTCTTGCCACTATTGCATCTACCATAGCTTTTTTAAATTCCTTAACGTCATTGCCTTCATAGCAAAGTTTTCCGTTTTTATAGCAATAACTACAATACTGCTTTGACTCCCTGTTTTCTCCAAGAGGATCTTTCTTAAGGGGCATCAAGCAACTATCGCATGTTGTTTGGTTTGGTCTCATAATGGCATTATAACAAATTGTAAAAAGAATGCTTTTGCGGTATCTTTTGATTATTGCCAGATCGCCTGCCTGCGCAGACAGGTCTAATGGTAAGACTTATGTGGAATGTCTATATTATAAAAAGTACTGCAAAAAAGTGGTACTATGTCGGGAGCACAAATAGACTAGATATTCGTATAAAGGAACATAATACTGGCAAAGTAACTTCTTCGAAGTCTTTTAAACCATTTGACTTAATTTTTAAAAAAGAGTTTGATTTAGAAAGTGAAGCTAGAAATTATGAGAAATTGTTAAAGAACAAGAGAATTGAAAAAGAGAGGATAATAAGAGATTTTGAAGATAATAGATAAAATATTGCCAGATCGTCTAATGGTAGGACCGCGCCCTCTGGAGGCGTGTATCTTGGTTCGAGTCCAAGTCTGGCAGCTCGCACTTTTCACAGAAGAACTTTTATTGTAAAATTTATTTATGAAAAGAGTTTTTATAATTCATCGATGGGAAGGTGGTTCCTATGATGATTGGAGACCTTGGCTTAAGAATGAATTAGAGAGGAGAGATTTTGAGGTACACATTCCAGATATGCCCGACACAGAAGTCCCTGTAATTGATAAATGGGTCAATCATCTTTCAAATATTGTTGGTGTTCCCAATAATGAAACTTACTTTATAGGTCACAGTATTGGATGCCAAGCTATTATTCGATACCTAGAAACAATTAACACAGAAGTTGGTGGGGCATTATTTGTTGCTGGATGGTTCAATCTAGAAAATCTTGAAGATGAAGAGGTAAAGAAAATAGCTGAACCATGGATTAATAATAAAATTGATTTTGAAAAAATAAAATTAGTGCTTCCAAAATCCATTCTAATAATTTCTGAAAATGATCCTTACGGGGCTTTTAAGGAGAACACTGAAAAATTTGGACAGATTATGACTCATGCAGTTGTTCTCCCAAATGCTGGGCATATAACTAATGAAAAACAACCTGAGATATTAGATCAATTCCTATCTTTGATTAAGTAACATGGTTCCAACTTCGTACCAGACGGTCAGCCTGAAAGGCTGACAGACTTGGACGTGAGAGGGGTCGGGAGAACATTTGGTCTCCCGTGGAGGAAGGATTGGGAAAACCGTGGGTTTCCCAGGTGTCCGAAGTCTGGCAGCAAACCATGGTAAAATTAAACACATGAAAGAAATTACACTACACAAGCAATGGATTATTAAAGCACCTGTTGAAGATGTGTCTAAAATAATGACCGACTTCGAAAACCTACCAAAGCATTTTCCAAAAGTTGCAGAGTCAGTTCAGGTTAATAAACGTGATGGAAATAATTTAGAAATGGAAGCAACAGTAAAATCATTTGGTAGAAAATTTAAAGTGAAGATGAAAACGCAAATTCTTCCAAATAGAGGATTTATTTCAGACAATGACAGTTATCAATTTGGAACTTCTGGACATGAAGAGTTGTTGCTTTCCAAACATGAAGATGGAACTTTAATTGACTACACCTACCAGGTAACAATTCACAAGAGATGGTTACGCATCGTTGCAACACCGCTTATCAAATGGTATTCGATGAAAGCTTGGGAGAAGGCGGTTATTGATGAATTGAAGAAGATAGTTGAGAAAGAATAACCCTATCCTTGCCTCCCAACTCCCAATTTTGCTATAACTATACCTATGACAACATTAAACCCATGGATTAATTTTAATGGTAATGCAGAGGAAGCATTTAACTTTTATAAATCAGTTTTCGGGGGTGAGTTTGGAAAAATAGTTCGCTTCAAAGATGTTGCGACTGCAGAAATACCTGTTGCCGAAGCAGAGGCGAACAAAATTATGCAGATTATTTTACCTATAGGTGGTGGAAATATGCTAACAGGAAATGATGTACCTGAATTTATGGGCAAAGTAAGTGAAAACGAAAACAGAAGCAAAATCCATCTAGATGCCGACAGTAAAGATGACGCGGAAAGAATATTTAATGGCCTTTCTGTAGGAGGAAGCGTTGAAGGGCCTATGGGCGACAGCCCTTGGGGAACATTTGCTGGTATGTTCAGAGACAAATACGGTATTGAGTGGCTTATCGAGTTTAATCCAAATAAGTAAGTGCATAACTTTTTATTTTTCTAAACTAGCGGTGATATAATTTAGGTATTATGAAAACACAAAAATTTGTTTTACTGGGTTTGCGTTTTGTGATGTCTTTTATATTTTTATGGGCGTTTGTTGATAAAGTTTTTGGATTAGGTTTTGCAACAACAAAATCTAATGCCTGGATTAATGGTGGATCACCAACTACTGGTTTTTTGACTCACGGAGTTAGAGGTCCTTTTTTGGAGTTTTTCAGCGGCTTGGCAGGTATGCCTATTGTTGACTGGCTATTTATGTCAGGGCTGCTTTTTATTGGCCTAACTTTATTACTAAATAGATATGTTATTTTGGGAGCAATATCTGGAGTAATCATGATGGTTTTGATGTGGCTTGCGCTACTTCTGCCAGAAAACAATCCCCTTGTAGATGAGCATATTGTGTATGCTCTAGTTTTAGCTTTTCTAGCTATTAAAAGTAAAAGTGGCGAACTAAAAATATAATATGAATTTAACCGTTTTTGCGGAAATAGGAGTTCTTATTGGTGTTGCTACATTGGTCTCTCTTTTAATGCGGTTTCTACGACAACCCCTAATAATTGGACATATCATCACGGGATTTTTAGTTGGAAATTATGCTCTAGGAGTATTTCACAACCTAGAAGCCTTGGAACTCTTTAGTGAACTTGGGATATCATTTCTACTTTTTAGCGTGGGACTGACGCTAAACCCAAAAGCCTTTAAGGACTACGGAATGGTTTCTGTTATCACGGGCTTTGGCCAAGTGTTACTCACGGGTATAGTAGGAGTTTTTATATGCATGTCTTTGGGATACGACTGGATAACTTCTATGTACGTAGGTGTGGCCCTAGCTTTCTCAAGTACAGTTATTGTTCTTAAACTACTTTCAGACAAAGGCGATCTGGACAAGCTATATGTAAAACTTTCAATCGGCTCCCTACTACTCCAAGACCTTATAGCCATAATACTTCTTTTTGGAATTCCTTTTGCTACAGGTTCACAAGGAAATGGACTAGCATTGTTAAAAGTTTTGGGACTTGGAGTCATGGCAGGAGCAGGAGTTTTTTTGTTTTCACACTATGTTTTGAAGCACCTGCACCAATATCTAACAAAATCACAAGAATTACTTTTTCTTTTTGCCACATCATGGGGCATGGGCGTGTCTGCTCTTTTTGCCAGTCTTGGATTCTCTTTAGAAGGAGGGGCATTAATTGCTGGAGTTGCTCTCTCTACCCTACCCTCGAGACATGAGATAGGAGCAAGACTTGCACCACTAAAGGATTTCTTTATCGTTAGTTTCTTTCTACTTTTAGGCGCCAGAATGGTTGTAAGTGATCTGAGTGTAATAATACTGCCCGCTATTATACTTTCGATTTTTGTTCTGATTGGTAATCCACTACTTCAACTAATAATAATGGGATACATGGGCTATAGAAAGAAAACTAGTTTCCAAACTGGAATGATGGCTGCCCAGATAAGTGAATTCTCTCTTATACTAGTTGCTTTAGGGGTAACACTTGGGCAAGTTGAGGCTTCTGTACTATCGACAGTAACTCTTGTGGGTATTTTTACAATCTTTATATCAAGTTATCTTATTTTATATTCAGATATTATATACAAACATTTTGCACCTTACTTGGGAATATTTGAAAGAAAGAAAGCAAGAGAAAAACAACCTTATACTGAGGAATTCCCTATTGTAGTTATTGGAAGCGGACGTATTGGAATGGATTTTGTGGAACTCTTTAAGGAAGAAGAAAGAAAATTTATTGTTTTGGAACATGATCCAGAAGTTGTTGGAAATCTAACAGTAATGAATATCCCCCATGCATACGGAGATGCAAACGATCCAGATTTTCTAGAAGATTTAAAAATACCTCAAGCCGAACTAGTCGTATCTACTGTCCCCGATTTAGAAACAAATCTCATAATTCTCTCAACTGCCAAAAGAAATGACAAAGGCCCCGTCGTAATGGTTGTGTCACATCGCATAACTAACGCACTTGAGCTTTATCAAGCAGGGGCAGATTATGTTATATTGCCACACTTCCTAGGAGGGACTTATGCGGCCGGACTTGTGAAAAAGTTTGCTAAAGAAGCTGTTGATCTTCAGGAGCTAAGAAACAAACACATCAAACACCTAACGGCAAGAGCATCTAGTGGTTTTGAACATCCTCAAATAGAGCGCTATAGATAAGGAATGAGCTTAGACGATGTGAGGCGGACCGTTGGCCCGCCTCATCCTATTCCGTCTTCAGCTTCACACCTTTCTGTTCCAGCCAGTCCACCACCGCCCGAGCTCGCACGACCGTAAACAGGGCCGAGTAGCAGGCGGTTCGTGGCTTACCTTCTCTGGTCTTCAGGATTTCCACCTTTCGCAAAGCAGGAATCATGCTGATTCGAAGAAAGTTGTGGAGTTCCTCCAGAAGTTCTGGAGTCACATCCTCAATTTCAACGAGGGTCAATCCCTCAGTTTTCTTGTGGTGCACCTAGGACTCCTTGGGGGAAACGAGAGCAATCTGGTATTTATTTGTATCCTAAAATGACACTAAAGTAAAGAAACTAGACTCTTAGATATTTTCTTACTGCAAGATATGAAGAGATTGAACCAATAGCAATACCTGAACCTGTTATGATAAGGAAAATTTGTCCAAAGTGATTTATGTAGTAACTAAAAACATTTAAACCGACAAAAAAGTTTGCTGTTGCTCCCCCAAGCCACAAAGTAAGTGGATAAAATATCATCAGGGTAATAATGGCAGATAGAAAACCATATATTGCTCCTGCAACGAAAAACGGCCCGCGAATATACTTGTCAGAAGCCCCAACAAGCCTCATGACTGATATTTCGTCACGAGACATATAGATAACAAGTCTGATGGTATTGAAAGTAATTAATATTGAAATCGCGACTAGAAATAATGTTAGTACAAATCCTAGGCTATTTGCTGACTTTATGATTTTTGTAAGTCTCTCTATAGCATCTTTGTTTTGATAATAATTTACTTTATCAATAATACTGTCCGTTCCCACAGATTGAGTTCTTTTGCTCTCGATAAATCTTGCAATACTCTCGTATTGTGACGGGTCTTTTGCTTTTATGTTGAGTGTTGCCCCAAGAGGGTTTTCTCCTAATTCTTCTAGCGCCTGTAAAGTAAACTGATCATTCTCGTGCCTTTTTCTAAAAGCTTCTAAAGATTCTTCTCTTGAAATATAAGTAACTGGCTTTATGACTTCAGGTAGCTGTTCTAAACTTTTCTTCATTTCCAAAATGTCGTTTTCACTTGCTGCTGTAACAAAATATACGTTGATATCTACTTTTTCTTTTATCTGATCCAGAGTCGACTTCAAAACAACACTAGAAAATATAACTGAGCCTATAACAAAAAGGGTCACCATCATTACTAGAATGGAAGATAGAGATATAAAGCCATTTCTCCAAAAAGAGAAGAAGCCCGCTCGTATTATTCTTTTTACTTTAATCCAAAACATAGGTTTTATTATACTATATAACGTACTTTCCTTGTTGGTCGTCCCTCACTATACGACCATTCTCCATAGTTAAAACTCTTTTTTTGAGTGAATCGATAACTCCTTTATTATGAGTTGTTAAAATAACTGTAGTGCCCAAATCATTTATCTTTTTTAGTATCTGCACAATATCAAATGTGTTTAGTGGATCCAAGTTTCCTGTAGGTTCATCTGCAATGATCACATCAGGCTGGTTTACAATAGCTCTAGCGATAGATACCCGCTGTTTCTCTCCCCCAGAAAGCTCGTGAGGGAAATTCCAGATCTTTTTACCTAAATCAACTAGGTCCAAAACGTGAGGAACATCAGCTTCTATTTCTTCATCTGTCCTGCCAGCAGCCTCCATCGCAAAAGCGATGTTCTCATAAACGTTTTTATTTGGAATAAGTCTAAAGTCTTGAAAAACTACACCTATTTTTCTCCTAAACTTGTCCATCTCTTTTTTACCAAGCTTAGAAATATCAGTGGACTCGTAATAGACCTTTCCCTTTGAAGGAACCTCCTCTCCTAAAAACATTTTAAGCAGAGTCGTCTTGCCCGCACCACTGTGTCCAACAATAGAAACGAACTCATTTGGCATAATAGTAAAAGACACCTCTTCTAGGGCAACAGAGCTGTCAGGGTAAACTTTTGAAACATTTTCAAAGTGAATCATACGCTTTTGATTATAACTTATTAGACACCCTAGAGCAAAATACTGAGCAAAAGAAATTACAGGCTTTTCTCTGCTTCCAAGAACCCCTCTATCTCACCATCTAAAACGGAATCAATATTTGCTGTTTCAAAATTTGTTCGATGATCCTTTACCATTTTATATGGATGCATAACGTATGAACGTATTTGATTCCCCCACTCAATCTGAGTTGTTTTAGAAACATACATTCCCTTTTCATTTGAAATTCTCTCTTCCTCTAACGCTTTATAAATTTTACCGTATAAAATTTGCATGGCTTTCTCTTTGTTCTGAGCTTGAGATCTTTGGCTGTCACTTTGAGCAGAAAGGTTTGTAGGTATATGCACTACACGCACCGCTGTCTCGCGCTTATTTACATTTTGTCCTCCTGGACCAGAAGATCGGGATAGTTCTACTCGTATATCTGCCTCGTTTATATCGAGCTCTTCCTTGCCTATCTTTTCAAACTTTGGAATTACTTCAACCATAGAGAAAGAAGTATGCCTTAAAGATTTTGCATTAAATGGAGAAACTCGAACTAGCCTATGGACACCTGACTCATTTTTTAAAGTTCCGTATGCACCTGCCTGCGCAGGCAGGTTTTTACCAGATATTTCTATAGTTACATTCCTGTATCCACCGTGATCATTTTGATTTTCGTGCAAAAGTGTCACTCCAAAATTATTTTTTGAAAAAAACTTATAATACATATTTAAAAGTATCGCTGAAAAATCCTCGGCGTCATCCCCTCCTGCTCCAGAGAATATGGTCATTACCGCATCGCCCGAGTCATACTTTCCAACACCTGCTATTTCAGCCTGCAATTCTTTTATTCTTTTTAATGTTAGCTGTGCTTTGTCTTTGTTGGTCCAAAAGTCGGCAGAGTTCATCTCTGTCTCTAGAATTTCTAACTCTTTTTTTAAATCATCTTTTTCCATTGTTCCAAGTATAACAAAATATAAATATTATTTTATAAAAGTTGAGGGACCCGAGCGTATAACGCGCGGGCCCCTTTTGGTAAAAACACGCCTCCTTCCTTAGAAAGTTGGCAACTCGACCGGATCTCTCGAGATATCCGTGGCGACTATCGCGTCGAGTGCATCTTCAAACTCGGGCAGGTTTCCAGTCTCTCTGCAAAAGACATGCATTCTTCTTGCCATGTCCTGATTGTCGTCATTGCCAGAGACAGGTTTGCGCCATCTGTGCTTGGCCGACATGATCGTGTTGTACACGACCTGCTCTATCGGCTGACCGTTGTACGCCTTGCAACCACGAAGTTCTCTCACGAGCCTTTCCTTGCTCAGATTCGCTGTTCTCCTTTCACCAATCATTGTGGTGAAGAGCACGATCCAGACAAATCTGGTTAGCTCGAGCGGTTGCTGGTCCACGAAACCCTTGGGCTGAGTGGGTTCCTCATCGTTCCCTTCGGAAGCCTGTACTTCTCGACGAGGCCTCGGAGGGGGTGGTGGGGGTGGTGGGGGGAGCG
>CAYRHZ010000004.1:29733-32486 GCA_964424295.1 uncultured Candidatus Saccharibacteria bacterium
CCTCCGCGCGGCGGCCGGGGGGGGGGGGGGGGGGGGGGGGGGCCCCGCGGAGGACGAACCGGTGGTGCCTTGAGTGCAACTGGAGCCCGCTTCGGACTATCGCGAGTTGCTGACTTCGGTGAAGCGACTTTCTCCGATGGCGTTGCCGACGGATGCACCACCGGAACCGTGGTGGCTCCGATCTGCGGAACAATAAGCATGGACCGAAGCTCGGTGAGGCCGGCAATGCAGGACTCGATTTCTGTCGCTACGATTGCAAGCTCTTTCGGATCTCTGCGTAAGATCCTTGCCGTGACCTGAGGGTCGGTCAGTATGGACAAACCCTCATGAGTTTTTCGGACGTAGTTGGTGAGCATGCGGTAGTCCCTACGAGGACCTCTTTTGTCCTTGTCGAGACCAACCGTTCCGCCGCTCCTGTCGGCGATCTGCCGAGCGTAGAGACGGGCCTGGTTCAAGCCCAGCTTTCGCCTAACTACTGTTTCCGCAATCTCTCTCTGCAAGTCTGGATGAGCACTTGAGATAAAAGCTGCGATACTGTCTCCCAGCCTTTCTTCTTCTGGAAGACTCCGAGACATCATTGCCTGAACTTCTGGGGTCAGACGAATCAGTGTGGATTGCTGACGAACCCAAGATGTCGAGCGAGCGAAGATTTTTGCGATACGTTCAATCTTCTCGCCCTCCAAGAGTCCGTCCATCATCTTCGATTTTCTTATGCGCTCAATAGCACGTGCATGTTCGAGCGCAGTATGACCCGAACGGGCCATGTTGTAGATCACCGAATCGAGGAATTGCGACTCACGATCGACGACATTTTTAACCCACACCTCAACGGTACTTTTCCCCGCCATGAGACAAGCGGTCCACCGACGTTCTCCGTCGACAAGCTCGTAGTCGTGGTCTGGATCTCCGTCGTCGACGAGTCTGACCGGAACAGGCTGCTTCTGTCCATTGACTCTGATGCTCTGAGCCAGTTCCTCCATCTCTTTCGGATCGAAGTATTCCCGAGGTTGCCCTTCGAAGCGACGCACCTTACTCACAGGAACTTCGAGAATTCTTCCGATTTCCTTGACGCCTTCTTCCGAGCTTACACCCAATGCCTTAGCCATTGTGTACCAACCTTTATCCTGAAAGGTGTTTTCAAATGACCCGCAATGGGTCAGAACAAATCCTATGGAATGTTATACGATTGCTTTGCAAAAGGCAAAAACAAATAAGGAGCCGCTCTCGGGAATCTCCCTCGCCTTATAATTTCCTCGTCAGAAAATTATAGGCTGGGCACCGACTCGCGACCCACTCTACTGAGTGTGTCCCCGCTCCGTCGTCCGATTCCCATACAAAAAGTACACTTTTTGTGGAGCCGCTGATGGGAATCGAACCCATGACCACCGTCTTACCAAGACGGTATTCTACCACTGAACTACAACGGCTAAACTTAATATTTATCCTTACAAGGTTACAGTAAATTCATTTAGTATTCTACATCACAGGTATTTTTTTGGTAAAAAATCCTGCGATCCCCCCTCGGCTCGTCAGCCTCCGGTCTTGCGATTGGGTCCCTCCCCAATCTCACTGAACTACAACGGCTAACCAAGACAATATATCACAACAGTCACACTTTTTTGTACTCTCTTATCTTTCCCGCCTCTATCTCAACTGTGTCAGCTAATCTTAAATTTTTAACTTGTTTAGTAGTTAGAATTTTATAGTGTTTAATATCATCCAAATATGCGGGGATTTCGAAAAGGTGCTCACTTGTTGTGCGCCAATTTAATTTATTGAATTTATTTAGATCAAGTAAGTCCGAATACTCTCTCAATGTTTTTTTCCCGCTATCTAAAAAGTATTCGTGAAAATATGACATAACTAGCTCTCGAATAGTTTTATAAACTGGTTCGCGGTATCTCAAGACAGCATGGTTTGTTTTAGATATTGCACCAAAACATCCATCTTTTTTATAGACCGCAACAGCATGGTCATAATCATACGGCTTTGTCGTAGAACGCAAGTCCATTATAAGAGGCTTGTGTCCGTTGAACTCTAATACCGCGGCAGCGAATATTGCCCCCTCTGCACAATGAGCACTTTTATTTTTTATTACTTCTCTCGGCGAAAAACATGTCTGTCCTTTTTTCTCAAAATTAAAAGAAATGGAATTTAAGTAGTCTTGTATTTTTGATGGCGTGTTAAGTTTTTTAAACAACTTTACTTCTTCTTTGTCGTAACCTAGATTCTTCATTCACTGATTATATCAAAATTATATAGTGAAAAGCGCCGCTCCGTGAAAACGAAGCGGCACTTCCAAGACCCGGCTCTGCCCTATCTAGAACGGGATGTCATCGTCGTCGATCGGTGTCGCGACCTGGTCGATGCGTACGTAGGGCTCCTCCTCCGCTTTTTTCGGAATTTCCGGAATGGAAACGGCCACCGCCGCGCCCGCCTGAACTCCTCGGAGGAAAGCCTTGAGAAGCTCCTCTGTGGCGAGTGTCTCTTGCCAGACCCCCTCTTGGGAGTGTACCTGAACACTGAACACGTCGACGTTCGGGTCCGTCTTTACGGTCAGACGCTTGATGTGTACTGTTCGTTCCAAATCCATGAAAGCCTCCAATTCCGATATGAGTATCTATAAGTGAGCTCAAAAAGTCAATCTTGAAGAATTGATTAAGCCCAAAGCTTATGGTAGAATAATCCTCGTTAGGTAATAGCGGGATAGAGAAGCAGTATCTCGGTAGGCTCATAACCTGCAGACCCAGGTG
>CAYRHZ010000005.1:0-32101 GCA_964424295.1 uncultured Candidatus Saccharibacteria bacterium
GGATTTCTTTGCCGTTTAGCTCATACCCCACCTGTACAACGTCCAATATTTTACCGTCCTGTTCTTTGCTGTCAACTTTTAACGTTTCTATGGCTTCATCCCTACTACTATTATACATTTCTCCAATAGGGTTTATTACTTTCAGTCCGTGGTTTTGAAGAGAGCTTAGTAACTGAGTTCGAATATATTCTATTCCCACTCTCCAGTTCGCATCCACTTTTTCCCAAGCCTCCTTATTTCTCATTGCGTTGTCGAATGAGTCTAGAGCAGGAATTATTTCAGAAATTAGATCTGCTTTAGCAAATTTTAGAAACTCTGCTTTGTCGCCCTCATCCCTCTTTCTGGTATTTATAAACTCAGCTTTGTCTCTTTGCCAACCATCCATTATCTCGGCGTTTTTCTTTTGTAGGTCTTTTATTTGTGCTTTTAGTTTGTCAGTACGGTCTTTTATCTCAGGAGCCAGGTTTTCTGACATATCCTCAAAAGTGACATCGTCACCTGGGTCTGTATCTACTTCTTCTTCAAAATCCGGTAGGTTTTTATTAGTATCGTCTGTCATAGTTTTGCTATTTTAACATTAAATCTAACTCTTACAAAACAACACCTTTCGGTGTGCTTTGTTTCTTTCTAACGCTTACTCCATTGTGGAGCCTTTCTCGCTTTTTTCAGACCGAATTTTCTTCGCTCTTTTGCTCGAGGATCTCTTTTTAGATATCCTGCCTTTTTAAGGTCTTTTCTCATTTCACCAGTATTTTCTACTAGTGCTCTAGCAATACCGTGTCTTAGAGCTTCTGATTGTGAGTGTATTCCTCCTCCTACGATTTTTGCTGTAACCTTGAACTTGTCAGCAGTTTGTCCAAGAGGTTGCATTACAATAGTTTGCATTTCCTTTACTGGGAAATAAACATCTAATTCTTTATCATTTATTAAAACTGAAGTCTTTGAAGCTGGAGTTATTCGAACTCTTGCTACAGAAGTTTTTCTTCGTCCTACTGTTTCTATGTATCTGTCAGATTTTGTTTTATCCATATTATTATTCAGTAATTATCAGGTTAGCCATCATTTTTGTTCGAAGCTTGTTCTTCGGCAACATTCCCTTTACAGCTTCCTTGAATAGCTCACTGTAACCCTTTTTAGCAATAACCTGTTCCATAGTTGGCTGTCTTAGTCCTCCTGGGTATCCAGAGTATCTACTGTAGTATTTTTGCTCTCGCTTAGAGTCATCAATTAGAGCCTTTGAAGTATTTGTTATTTCAACTTTAACGTTTGGAATGCTGTTTTTAGCAAATGTAGGAAGGTTTTTACCCATTAGAAATACAGCAGCATCTGTTGCTATTCTTCCAATTCTTTTATTCTCTGCATCTAATGTGTATTTCATACTATTATTTTATATTGGCTTATACTAACTCAATTATTGCCTGAAGGCTACCATCTGAAAGTCTTGCAGGTAGCTTTGTGATTCTTGTGTAACCACCCTTTCTGTCCACATACTTTGGAGCAACATCTTTAACGATTTTGTTTGCACCAATACTTCCAACTCTTGAAACAAGCTGTCTTCGAGAAGCTACTGTTCCCAGTCTACCTGTTGTTATAAGTTTTTCAACCATTGGTCGAAGCTCTCGAGCTTTCGCGTCTGTTGTTTTGATTTTACCCTCCAATACCAAAGCTAGGGCAAGAGACTTCATAAGACCGTCTCTTACTTTCTTTTCTCGTCCGAATTTTCTTGTAGCTTTGTGGTGGTTCATTTTCTTCTAATTATTTATATGACTATTTAAGAGAGATGCCAAAGTTTTCTAGCACTTCTTTGATTTCTGCTACTCCTTTTGCTCCCATACCTTCTATTTCTAGAATGTCTTTTTCTTTCTTTCGAGCTAGACCTCCAACTGTTCTAATATTTGCATTAGAAAGAGCGTTTAGAGTTCTTGCAGACAGGGTTAGTGTCTCGATTCTTGTTTTAAGAGAATCCTCGTCAGCTTCTGCTTTTTGGAAAGGTGCGTCAGAATCAGTAGAAGATAGTATCACATCCTCTTCTTTAAAACCAATGATAGCTTTAAGTTGAGTAATCATAGTTTCTATAGACTTTTCTAGGGCCTCTTTTGGAGTAATAGTTCCGTCAGTTTCTATAAAGATTTTTAGTCTGTTGAAATCTGTTCTGTCTCCAACACGCATGTTTTCTACCTCGTATGAAACTCGTCTAATAGGTGTAAAAATAGCATCTACTGTAATAGATCCGATATCCACTCGGTTCTTTTGTAGGACTTCCTTTGGAACGAATCCTAGTCCTTTCTCAACAGTTATCTCCATATTTAGCTCTGCATTCTTATCAGTAAGAGTTGCAATAGCAAGTTCTGGGTTAAGGATTTCGATTCCACCAGGAGCTTTTACATCTCCAGCAGTAACATCTTTAGCTCCTTTTACTTTCAAAGTCAGAGTTTGAGGCTCGTTTCCAACCATATTAAGTCTCATTCTCTTTAGATTCAAAAGAATAGTGATTGCATCTTCTTTAACGCCTGAAATAACTGAAAACTCATGATCGATGCCCTCGATTTTAACTGAAGTAACAGCAACTCCTGGAAGAGATGAAAGAATAATTCTTCTTAGAGAGTTACCAAGTGTGTGTCCGTAACCTGGGTAAAGACCGTCGATTTCGTATGTACCACTAAAATCCGCCTCAGAGACGATTTTAGGTTTTGAAGGGATAACAATTGTATAGTCAGACATATAGGGTAAGTTAAAAAGTTAAATTTTATAAAGTTTAAAGCAAACAATAATATACACCGAAACTCAAAATTAATCAATACCTACGGCCTTTTAACGGCTATAGAACTCGATAACTGTGTTGAGGTCAAACATATTCTCTGTTTTCACATAAATAGGCTTACCTTGCACAACTCCAGATTTCTTGGTTATATCAGATTTCAACCATGAAGGTGTTGCTCCAGCTTTCATCTTTTCTTCTAAGTCTTTAAAGAGCGGTTTGTTTAGGGATCTGTCGTTGATTTCCACCGTGTCCCCCATTTTTAGTCTCATAGAAGGGGTATCTACTTTTCGTCCGTTTACTTTCATGTGGCCATGAGTAACCATTTGTCGGCTTCCAGATCTTGTAGTAGTAAATCCTAGTCTGTAGACGATGTTATCTAGTCTTGACTCCAAGTATTCAAATATTAGTTGAGGAGCGTGAGAAGTCTTCTTTGAGATAGCTTCTTTAACGTAGTTAGAGAACTGTCTTTCTCCTAGACCGTAAATAAATCTAGCTTTTTGCTTTTCGTTTAGTTGAGTTCCGAACTCAGACTTTGGTTTAGAGAAACCTTTTCTATTTTTTGATTTTTTCTCTAGGTTAAGAGCATACTTTTGAGTTTGAGTTTTCTCAAATATTGGAGCACCCAATCTTCTAGCTATTTTATATTTTGGTCCAGTTATCATATGTTTTATTTTTTCTGTTTAATTTATAAATTTTCATTGCTGAAAATTTATCGTTATACTCTTCTAGGCTTCTTAGGCTTAGGTCCATTGTGTGGAACAGGAGTAACGTCCTTAATAGAGTTTATGTTTATACCTTTTGAGATAAAACCTCTAACTCCAGACTCTCTTCCTGATCCAACTCCCTTAATAACAACTGCAACTTCCTTCATTCCCATAGCTGCTGCCTTTCCTCCTAGTATTTCACCCACCTTAGCTGCTGCAAAAGGAGTTCCCTTTTTAGCACCCTTAAAGCCGATAGAACCTGATGAAGATGTAGCCAAAACATTACCTTTTGCGTCTGTAAGTACGATTTGAGTGTTGTTGTAAGTAGATTGAACATAAAGTGTTCCTACCTCCACTTTCTTTTTAGATACAGAAGAAACAGCAGGTGTTTTTGCGCCTGAACCAGCATCCTCCCCAGTTTTTACAATTCTTTTTTTACCCATATAATTTAATATTATTTTACGGCTTATTTCTTATCGGCTATCTTTCTACCAGTACCCATAGTTTTCTTCGCTCCTCTCTTTGTTCGGGCATTAGTCTTTGTTCTCTGGCCTCTAGTCGGAAGGCTTCTTGCGTGTCTAGTACCTCTGTAAGCCTTGATATCCTTAAGTCTCTTGATGTTTCCAGCAACATCTCTTTTCAGGTCTCCTTCAATTTTAAGAGTTTCAATCACTTTTCTAATTGCGTTTTCCTGATCGATGCTAATTTCCTTTGGTTTTAGTCCGTACTCAACTTTTGCTTTATCTAAAATTGTGTGAGAAAGAGATCTTCCAACACCAAACAAAACGGTAAGTCCGATTTCAATTCTTTTTTCGTCTGGTATTGTGATTCCTAGGATTCTCATTGTTTTATATTAAAAATTTTCTGTTTAATTATCCTTGTCTTTGCTTGTGTCGAGCATTTGCCTTACAAACAACATAAACATAGCCCTTTCTTCGGACTACTTGGCAACTTGGACATATTTTTCTTACTGATGCTTTTACTTTCATTTGTTTAAATTCTCCCTATCAAAATTTACACTCTCTTAACAATTCTGCCCTTACCTCCGTAAGGGTCTATCTCTACAGAAACCTTGTCTCCAATTAGAACTCTAATTCTATGCAATCTCATCTTGCCGGAAAGATAAGTCAACATTTCCTCACCATTGTCAAGTCTTTTTACTCTGAAAAAGGTGTTTGGTAACGCTTCCGTCACCTGAGCTAAAACAGCATCATCTTTTTTGTTTTGATCCTGCATTATTTGTTTAATTCCCAGATGTAAAATATGAATAATTGCTAAATGTGCGCCTAAATTAGTACAGGTCTTATCCTAACAGAAAGTAACCTACTAAGTCAACCCCGCTTCACTAAGGCTTCACTTTAGTTTGCTGCAGTATTGGTTAATGTAACTTTTTCTGCGTTTGCTGGAATTTTTTGATTCCAAAATGGCTTTGTTTCCACCCAAGCTTCGTTTATAGAAGGATACTTCGCAATTATTAGTAGAGCAGACTTTTTAGAAAGCCCAAGTAGGTCCGTTTTTAACTGATTCTCATCAAAAACCCAAACAAAATTCGCATTTCCTTCGATTGTAAAATTAACTTGTTCTGCTGCATTTGATAATGCCTTATAAGTTAAATCTTGAATGTTTGATATTTTTATTAGCTCACTTTCTACGTCCGGTCTAACTTTTGCTAGTATTTCTTTTGTCAAAACACCTTTATCAAAAATAACTGCAGTAGCCTCACCTTTTTTTCTAAGAATAACATCCTCTTTTGTTGCGCCCTCTACTTGAGTAATCGGGTCCAGTCTATAAGTAAGGCCTTCTTTAAAAGAAACAAAGTTTGCTGGAATTTGGGCCACTATGTCGTTTTGTAAAGCTGTTTGTATTGAAGCTTTCATCTCCTCTTCAGCTTGGGCCATTACTTCTTTAGAAACTGTTTTTTGCATACCAGAAAATCCTCCAGTCATTTCTGTCTTTGATCTGGCGTAAACAGTGGTGTATTTAGGGTCTCCTTTGAAACCCGGTATTGTAAAGTCTTTTAGACCTATGTTGTAAGAAACACCCGGTTTATCAGCCTCTACAGTGACTTCTACTGAACCCGCAACAGATTTCCCATCTTTGGTTGTCTTTCCTGGAACCGTTACAGGACTAACAAGTCTGTATATAAGACCTTCTGGAGTCTGAAAACGAGTTGTGGCTACAAGTTTCTGAGGCTGGTTATTGTAGTTGTTGTATACTACAATCCTTCCCTGACTCTTTTTGTCCACCTTCTCTTCACCTGTAGCTTTTACAGTTTTTTCTACATCTTTAGATACTGAAACAGTTTGAAATCCCAATCCAGTTGCAACATCTTTCTTTGCGGTGAAACTTTCATTCAAGGCAACGGTTTCTGTTTTTGGAGATATTTTTATGTTTGCGCTTTTAAACAGAGCAGAAATTCCAAAAGAGGTCGCTAAAACTAAAAGAACTACAGAAAAATAGAGCCATTTTTTTGATTTAGTTTTAGTAGGTTCATTGAAGTCGTATTTGTAGGCATAAGGTTCAGGAGTGACAGGTTCCTGCTTTTTTAGAGGTTGGATTCTCATTGGAACCTGAATTGGTACAGGTCTACTAAAATCCTCAGTATTTTCTGTTTCTTCTTCGGGTTCTCTATAAGTAGCTCTTTCCTTTTTTTCAATTTCCTTTTTAGGAGAAAGTCTCACGTTTCGAATAGACTTTCTAGGAGGAACGACATCTTGTACCTGGTTTCTTTTCATTGTTATTATTTTAACTCATTATTGCCTATTTGCAAACAAAACAAACAGTGGATAAACAAAATGATTTCTATTTATTTTGAGATAATTTTTCTATAGAACAAAGAAATTAGAACTATAAATTCATCAAGTGAGAATCCTGATTCATTTTCGTAAAAAGAATTCAATTTATCTAGATCAAGATGTGTGATTTTTAAGTTTTTTCTAAATAATGATGTGGCATCAAGTTTTTGTAGACGAAGAAAATCTGTATATATATCAGCAGTGTCGAAATCAGAAGTTATAAATACAGAGCTGGGTAGATTCACCTCTGGAGAAAGTTCCAAAAGAGCACTTTCAAAATATATAGACCATTCTTTCTCTATAGAGCTCATTATGTCAGATATTTTTGAAAGCATATTTTCATCTAATTTTTTTGCAACATAGAGTTTTAATGTTGATTCGGCTATTTCGGTAGATAAGTTGAGAGCTTTTGATATTTGTCTGACAATAAAGTTCTTTCCGGAAGGAAACGATACAGTTTTCTCTATGATGTCGTCTTTAACTAGGGTTATGTCTGTTATTTCAGAGGTTATATCCATCAAAACAAAATCTGGGCTAATACTAAAGTGATCTCTGGTTACTGTAAAAACTACCAGTGGAAATGTATTAACGATAATGTGCTTTTCTCCAATGTGTGTTATTTTGTGAACGGAATCATGTATTTTGTTTAAAAATTCTTTACCCACAACTGATAGGTAAAGTGATGCATCGAAGGTTTTTGTTATTTTTCCTATACTATCATCTAATACATAGCCATTAATTTTGCTATGAACAATGCTTTCTTCCACTACTTCATAATCTTCATTACCTTCCCCACTCTTTAATTCATTTTTTAAAATAGCAACTTCATTATTTAAAATATCATGTAGAAATGCTTCAGTTATAGAAAACTCTTTGTCGTTTGTGATATGAATGTTCTTTGTTTTAGAAAGAAACCAAGGTGAAGAGAAAGAAATCATAATTTTTGATATCTTTTTACTTTTATTCTTCCAGTATCTATGCACAAAGCCTTTTGTAGTGAGCAAGACAAGAGTTTCTTCAAAAAGAGAGCTCATATCCGCGCTTAATTTTTTTGACTCTAGAATTTCACTAGTTGAAAAATATTTTTTAACAACAAAAATAAATTTAGGCTTCTGCTCTTTTCTGTACACAACAACAGCACCTGTCACAGTTCCATTACCAACATCTATTAAAAAAGCTACTTCTTCATCAGAATTATTTAGAAAAGGAAACATATGACTTTATTCTATCACCTTCCCCAAATTAACAAAATTACTCAAGAGTTGCTTTAATCCTTCTCACACCCGCGGATACTGCCTCTTCCTTAACAATTTTAAATTTTCCAAGTGCGTCTATATTTTCAACATGAGGGCCTCCACAAAATTCTTTTGAATAGGCTGTTTCTAAAGAGTCACCAATATAATAGACATTTACTTCATCTGGATATTTTTCACCAAAAAAATGATGCGCACCTGTTTTTTCCGCGTCTTCCTTTTTCATTGATACTTTTCCAACAGGAAGTTTCATTTTGATTTTCTCATTTACTGTGTCTTCAACTCTCTGCTTCTCATCATCTGTAAGTTTTCGTTCGAAAGCAAAGTCAAAGCGCAATCTTTCAGATGTAATATTGCTACCTTTTTGTGACACAGAGTCTCCTAGTATATCTCTTAGTGCTTGATGTAGTAAGTGTGTGGCAGTGTGATACTTTGTCTCCATTTCTCCTGTACCAGAAAGCCCACCTTTAAACTTTTGTTCTGAGCCAGCTCGAGAAAGCTCTTGATGTTCTTTAAACTTGATATCAAAAGCATTTTTATCTATAACAATACCCTTTTCTTTTGCTAGTTCAATTGTCAGCTCAATCGGAAAACCATATGTAGTAAATAGAACAAATGGATCTTCACCTTTTTCAAAAGCTTTTTCTCCATCCTCAATAGTTTTTCTAAATTTTCTAATTTCAAGACTTAAATTTTCAAAAATATCTGGATTATTTAGTTCTGGATAGAAATCCTTATACATATCTACAATTAGTGTTGCTACAGATTTAAATTTATCTGAATCAAAGTTTATATCTGATCTAAAGGCAAAAGCTGTTGCTCTACGCAGTAGTCTCCGCAAAATATATCCTCGGTCTTTATTTGATGGAAATACACCTGCTGCAAACATAAAAAGACTAGTTCTAACATGATCGGCAATTATTTTTTGGGTTTTTGAATCTGATGCAGGCAGGTTCTTCTTTATGTCGGCAACTACGGACTCAAATATATCCGTCTCAAAAACACTTGATTTGCCCTGCACTACCGCAACCATTCTTTCAAATCCTGCACCCGTATCTACGTTTTTGTTTGGAAGTTCAGAGACAACTTTCCCGTCTTTGGAAAGGTACTGCATGAAAACATTGTTCCAAATTTCCACAACTCTTTGCTCGTCATCTGCCCTTAGGTACTCGTCTAATGACATTCCGGAGTTTAATTCTCCAGTTAAATCGTAAAACATCTCAGTATCAGGACCACATGGACCATTTGGACCAGCTGACCACCAATTCTTTTCCTTTGGTCTGAAATATATTCTTTCTCCCTCTATTCCATTTTTCTCAAATATTCTTTTCCATATTTCCGCAGACTCTTCATCTTTTGGAGCGTTCTCGTCCCCTTCGAAACAGGTTATGTAAAGTCTATTTGGATCAAGTCCAAACCCCTCTTCTTTTGAAGTAAGTAGTTCATAACTCCAGTTTATTGATTCCTCTTTCCAATAGTCACCCAGCGACCAGTTCCCCATCATTTCGAAAAAAGTAAGGTGAGTATTATCTCCCACTTCGTCAATATCTACTGTTCTGACGCATTTTTGAATGTCAGCAAGCCTTTTTCCTTTAGGGTGTTCTTGTCCAAGTAGATATGGAACCAAAGGTTGCATTCCTGCAGTATTAAAAAGTACGGACGGATCATTTTCAGGTACAAGAGATGCTGATGGGATTATGGAGTGACCCCTTTTTTCAAAAAATGCTAGAAATCTTTGTCGTATTTCGTTAGAAGTCATATTATTTAGGCTTTTGAGTGCTCAACCATATCTTATATGTTTTTACCATATCCTCAAAGCTCACTTTGTTGTTCGCTATCTCTTTTTTACCATGAACCATATAAATATTTGCGTTCAAGTCAATTTTCTTGTCATTTACTTTTAGTTTTTTTACCTTAGCTATCCTACTTTTTGCCCTTTGCAAAATCTCAGGAATTGTTGCATTGACGTTTTTGATATAAGAATCAGCACTGAGCTTTTTGCCTGTAGCAATTTTTACAAATTCACTAAAGGTCTTTGATCCTCCAAGTTTCCAAACTTTTTGCATTTCTTCACCAATTTTTGGATTGTCTACTATATATCCATACTTTTCAAAGAAATATTCTCTCCATTGAGTCAGTGACAAAGTCGCTAGGCCATATCCGTGGTATGAACCAGAGCTTTCCCATGAATAAATATGGGGTACATTTAGAATTGAAAAAGATTCTTCCGATCTTTCGTAGTATTTTCGATAGTTTTTTAATGCCAATTCCTTAACCTTCTTCTCGTTAAGGTTTTTTGCCTCATAGATTTCCTTTTCAAAGTTGGATACAAACATTATTCCGTTTAAACCTAGTGGTCTTAGCGGATGGAGTTTTCTTAATATCTTTTCAAAAAGCTCAAAAGGATAAGGTTCACCTTTCTCATTTTTTGCATACTTAGATTCCCATTCCGGACTAGAGAAAATAGTGTCGAGGAACATACTTTGTGTTTCTGCCCATGAAGTGGACATTGGTGAGTACTCATGATTAACACAAACATCACGCATCTCCGAGTTTAAAAGATGCGCTGCATGTCCTCCTTCATGAAATAGGGTGTGTGTACCTTCTGATCCGGAACTAAGTTGTCCCATTACAACATTACAGGTAAAACAAGATTTTCCACTCACTCTTTTGTCTCCGTCAAAATGAACCATATCAGGCCAGTTACAAAAACCGTTACTGTATTTTCCTTTTCTATCTAAAAGATCCAGAGTTAATGTTCCACCTTTGTAGTCAATTCCTAGTGCTGAAAAAGATTTACCCCATCTGTCTAATGCGTCGTCGAACTGAAAATATGGATCCTCTTCCTTAGTAAAATTACCAGCCATCATGTATCCAAAGTTCCAAGGCTTAGTGATCCCCGGAGTTTCTTTTTCAAGTTTTTTAATATTTTTAAACGCGTACTTAGTTTTGGAATATATTTTGTCAAAAATAGAAAAAAGTTCTTTTTTTGTCATTCCGTCCTCCCTTCTTACTTTCAAGTCATAAAAGTCAGTGTAGCCTACTTTTTTTGCATACTTATTTCTAAGGCTTATCATTTTTATGTAGTCTTTGATCAGGTGGACCGCTAGTTTTTCTTTGGCATCAAAACAAGCTTTTCTGATCTTTTCATCGGCATCTGTGTACATCATTGAACCCATTTTATTTATAGACGCTACGACAAATTTTTTAGTATAAGGATCAATATAGCCCTCCTTTCTATTTGCTAGTTTTTTGTGAACCAAATCTTCAAGCTTACCTATCTGAGCTTTAATACTGAGAGCATTCTTAGGGGTTTGGTATCTTTCAAAGAAATTTAACCAAAGATTTAATCTTTCTTTTTGTTCTTTGTTGGCTAATTTAAGAGTGTTTTTAATTGTCTCTACGTTTTTCGAGTCAGATCTAAAAGAGTCTCTGTTTGATAGAGCAATCGCTTTCTTTTTGTCCACAGAGTGGTCACCCATATAGGAAAGCCAGAAAAAATCTTCATACTTTTTGTGAAGATCAAAATAGGTATTATTTAGGTCTGTTAGGAGTACTTCCGCTTCTTTCATTTTATTATTTAATATATTTTGTTAGTACCTGGAAGTCCTTTAATATGGTTTCCTTGTTTGAGCCATCATACAGGGCAACAGCAGGATGGTAAAGGGGTATTATCGCTATTGGGCCATAGTTTGTTTGAGCCACAAACTCCTTTCCATGTAGCTCTCCAATAGGGGCTATCTTATCCTTTAAACCAAAGAGATTCATTATGTATGTCATCGAAAATCTACCAAGGGTGGCTATGACCTGCGGTTGAATGATTTCTATCTGTCTGTCTAGGAATGGTGCGTAGAGCCTAATTTCTTCATCTGTGGGATCACGGTTCTCCTGGGGCCTATCCTTTACTATGTTTGTTATGTAGACGTCACTGCGATTTAATTTTATAGATTCAAGCATATTATCCAGCACCTTTCCTGATTTTCCACAGAAAGGTCTGCCTGTTTCAGCTTCATTTTTCCCTGGAGCTTCTCCAATAAACAAAATATGAGCTGTATGACTACCCTCACCTACCACCGGGAAATACTTGTTTTGAATTCTGTATTCGTATAACGGAGATTCTTTAAATTGCAAAAGATCATTTCTGACTTCCTGCATTTTTACAAATTTTTCTTCAAGTGTAAGTGACATGTTATTGTTTTGATTCTTTTAAATATTCTTTCTTTCTAATAACTGAGTCTTCAGGAGACCACCAGTCGCTAGAGTCTGTTCTCATTACCGTTCCTGCTATGACTTTTGCATGAGGAGTTTTTAGTTTTTTGATAGCAAAGTCTATTCTATCAAATGCGCGTGTGTTTCCAATATCGATTTCCTCCTTTAATGCCAGTATCCACTCTAGTGTGTCCGCATCCTTTACTATAATAGATTCTGGGGACTCTCTTTTTTCGTATTCAGTTAGTGTATCAAAGATGTCCTTTCCAAATGGAACAGAGTCGGAAATATCTTTGATTGCACTATGCTCCTTTCTCTCAACATACTTTTGGTGTATGTGATTTAAGTCGGATATACGAGTTTCAGATATGTCGTGAAACAGACACATTTTTAAGACCTTTAAAGTATCTACTTTGCCATTCAGTTGTGCCAGAGTGTATCCAATAAATGCAGTCCTACTTACATGCTCCGCAACAGATTGTTTTCCAGTTCCAAGAAAATGAAATCCAGAGCGTGGGGTTTTTGCCAACATACCTACCTCAAACAGAAAGTTTGCAATATTCTTTTCAGTTTCTTTGTTCTTAGTTATTTTATTTTTCATTAAAGCGACTCTATTTCCTCTATAACCTTATGTGTTTTAGAGCTATTGAACCCTATTGTAAGCAATAAATCAGGGTTTTCAAGTATTGTTTTACACAAGACCACACCTTTGTCTAAAAGCTCTTTTTTCTCTCTGCCATTTAGACTTAGCAGACATGTTAGGGGGTGGAGCTTAGACTCTAGTATCATATCGTGTAAATTTCCTACAGGCGGATAGTTCCAACCAATCATTCTTAGCCCCCCTTGGCAAGATCCGTACTCGATTGCTGTTGATGTAAATTTTGTGTTTGTAACAAGCCACCCTTCATCTAGTTGTCGCTCTTTTCCATACTTAAATGTCATTTTTCTTAAATCATCAAATCTAGCTTTTACATATAGAGCAATTTTCAAATCAGATTTTATACCTAGTTCGTTGTGAAATTTAGCCTCAACCATAATAAGTTTCTGCTCGTTCCAAGCAATAACATCCACCTCATGCTCAACACAAAATCCCCTTACTATCTTGCCTGTTTCTGCACTAAAACCTTTTTGTTTAAATATTTCAGCAATAAAATCCTCAAAAGCAAAACCTGTAGGGCCCAAGTCCATTATGGCTCTCTTTAATGAATACTTTAAAGCAATAGGTTTTTCTACCTTATGTAATAGTTCGAATGCTAGTTTGTAGATATCGTGAGTAGTAATGTCGCCCTTTAGGTTCGCCCCTATTTGTTCAATTATTTCAAAAACTGATTTACTAGATGCCCCTGCTTTTTTTAGTGATATTTCTAGTTTTGCAGTATCAAAAAGTTCTTTCGTTCCGTCGGCTTTAATAACATAAGTATTACCGTTGTGCATTGAAACATTATCTCACAAAATAGTTTACGGGCAAACGGATTAGAAAGTAGTTTCAATTATTCCACCACCAATACAAGTTTCATTATTATAGAAAACAGCTGATTGGCCTGCTGAAATGGCGTCTTGGGGTTTTAAAAGTTTTACAGTGTAAGAGTTTTCATTTTTTTCGATGACACACTCATTTTTTTCTTGTCTGTACCTTATTCTAACACTTGTTTTCAAGGGAAAAATTATTTCACTTCCCGAAATGAAGTGTAAATCTCTTATAGTAACTCCGTTTATGTTCTCTATCTTCTCCTTTTCATCTGTTTTACTTGCCACTGTTACAGTATTCTTTTCTAGATCTTTTTTGATAACAAAAAACCTTGGATCTTCTGGAGTTTTTTTGGTGATTGTAAACCCATGTCTCTGGCCTATGGTTAGAAATTGACTGCCCTCATGAAATCCTATAACTTCTCCTTCAGAATTTAGAACATCACCCTTTTTTACTTCTATAAAGTGTCCTAGAAACTCCCTTATATCAATATTCCCCATAAAACATAGTCCCTGGCTATCCTTTTTAGTTGCAGTAGGTAGTTTAAATTCTCCTGCAAGTTTACGTACTTCCGGTTTAGTTAAATGTCCCACCGGAAAAAGAGTTTGGCTTAGTTGGTCTTGATTCAGGGTGTATAAAAAGTAACTCTGATCTTTCTCTTTATCCACTGACTCACAAAGCTCAAATTGCCCGTCCTTTTCAAAAACTTGTGCATAATGTCCTGTAGCGACATAGTCTGCCCCCATTTCACGAGCTTTGTTTAAAAAGACTCCAAATTTTACGTACTTATTGCAAAAAATATCAGGGTTAGGCACTCTACCCTCTCTATACTCTCGTATCATATAGTCTACAACCTCCTGTTTATATTCTCTTTCACAATCTAGCGTTATAAACGGCACGTTAAGTGTCGCACAGACTCGCATTGCTGAAAGTCTTTCCTCTTTCCAGTCACAAGGCATAAAATCCGGATACCATACCTTTAGAAATACTCCAGTTACCTCATAACCTTCTTTTTGTAACAATGCCAAAGAAACAGAGCTGTCCACTCCTCCAGAAACCCCCACAAAGACCTTAGGTTTTTTATTCACAGTCAAGTTATAGCACAGATTATAAAATTATAAATACTTAGCTTTGTTGCGCTTATGCTCATCAAAAGTTCTAGCATAGTACATCTTTCCATCATGTCCAGTAAGAAAAAATAAATATTTGCTTGTTTTTGGGTACAAGGCAGCTTCTATGGCGTCTATACCGGGGTTGTTAATGGGGCCAGGAGGTAAGCCTTTATACTTATACGTGTTATACGGAGAATCAATTTTTAGGTCGTCTAAACTAAGCTGAAAGGTACTTTCTCCGTTTACATATGAAAAAGTTGCATCCACCTGCAAAGGCATGCCAATCTGAATTCTTTTCCACAATATACCCGAAACAATCCTTCGACTTTCTTTGTCTAAGGCTTCGGCTTCTATAATGGATGCCATGGTGAGAATGTCATTTAAACTTTTTGTGCTTGTGGCCAAGCCAGTTACACTTTTAATTTTTTCATCAAAAGTTCCAAGCATTAGATTTAAAACACTTTTCGGTCTTGCAGTGTCTGGAAGAAAATATGTGTCTGGAAATAAATAACCTTCTTTGTTTAGCGCTAATGTAAGAAAATCTTGTTTACTAAAACTCTTCAGGCTTTTTTCTAAATGATTGGCGATTTCAAAAACATCCCAACCCTCAGGAATTGTTACTTTAACAACATCCATATGGAATTGCCCTTTCACTAATCTGTAGGCTAGATCTATTGGGCTTTCTTTTTTATCTAGTAAATAATCCCCGGCAATAACCTTTCTCTCTCCGCCCAAAATAATAACAGTCGTTCTAAAAATCAATGGAAACTTAATAACGTTCATCTTATACAAGTTGTCGGTAATGTCTTGCAAAGATTCGCCGTCATCTATAGAAATCACTTCGTTTACAGGAAATTTTGATGAAGGAATGTGTATATAAACATATAGGGATAAAAATATTACTACAAAAGCAAATGTATAAGATATATATCTTTTTCTTTTTGACAGAGACCTAAATTTTGATAAATAATCTTCCAGCATAACTACTATATTGGAAGGTTAGACGGAGCTTCAGCTTTCTTTGACTCTATTCTAGTAAATGTAGGAGTAGTAGAAACTCCGCCTGGGAAGTGGAATATTGTAGCAAGCTCCTCTGTATTTAAAATAAAGTGGTCCGTCCTGTGCGGTGCGTAAAAGTACATTCTTTTTTTATAAGCGTCTAATAGACCTTCTTTTTGTTTAATAAGTTTTTCACCCTTTCTATCAAATAGCCAAGGGTACTTTACTCCCAAGCCATGCGCAGGTCGGAATCCGTTCAGGTGTTTAGAATTAAAGTGAGATAGTCCTCCAATAACACCTCCAGTAAAGCTTCCATTAAAAGCATCTTTAGGTGCAAAATATATTGCACGTATTCCTGTATCAAAACCATTTTTTGATATGCTTCTTTCTAGTGCCTCAACAGTTTCAAGCTGTGTTTTTGTTAACTGAGTTCCCGGGGTTTCCTTTCCAGTCTCATCTTTCTTAGACTTTGCTTTGTCTAAAATTTTTGCAATCTCTGCTTCCCCTCCTTTTGACCACCTAAGGTCAACTAGCTTCCCAGTAACAGGATCTTTGTCTTCTGCGGCGTGAGCTCGGATAATAATTTGAATCCATATATTATGATTTTTTCCAATAGAACCTAAAAATTCTATAAGTGGCGTTATGGGGTCGATTTTGTACTCTTCCTCAGGGTCTTTATCTAAACCATAATCCATGTAAGTTTTTATAGGATAAGCATCAGGCTTAGTTAAAGCAAAATGCGTCCCCCATATATTATTCTCCTCTGGATTGAATTTGGCACTTAGGGTGTAATCTGGAACTTCGTAAAGTTCTATTCCCGGGAACTGTGAATACAAGTTTGCTTCAATAGCTCCCCTGAAAGACTTTTTTGTCCATATAAAGAAATGTATGTCGCCTTCTATTGATACAATCTCAAGAGAGAACCAGCTTCTGGTTTGTCCTCTCCAGTATTTATCCATAAAACTACCTTCCCCTCCTGGTTGCCAAAGGCCATTTATAAAAAATTCCATAGCTTTAGGAGATTTAAATATATCCTTTGGCAACTTTACCTCCAAAACAAGATAACTCTGTTTAGAAAAAAATAGTGCCCTTACATGTTGAACCCATAATGTCCATGCCGCTACAAATAAAAAAAGTGGAATAAAAATCCAGGATGCATAGTAGAGTACTTTTAATACAACGATAAAAATATCGCTACCAAATAGTGTTACGAGTGAATCAAACATACAAATATTATAACCAAAGAGGAACAAAAAAACCACCGGAGGTGGTTCTTTTGTTTAAGCGTTGCTGTACTTTCCGTCTTTAGATTTTTTAAAGAATTTAGGATTTTGAAGATTTACCATTATTGTATTTTCTTTAACGTATCTTTCTTTCAAAACTTTCTTAATTATTTCGTCTTTAGTTAGTGGACCGTTCTTGTCTATAATGTTTTTTATTACATCTCGAACAACACCACTCATGTATCCCCACTCAGACAATGCATATAGACCTCTTCCAACAAGAACAAAACGAGGGTCTTTGATTAGCTCGTTGTGTGTAGTAGCAACATGAGCTTTTTTGTTAAATAGTTCTGTAATAAGTTTTGCAACTTCTCTAAAGTGTATAGGTGAGCCGTGTCGTCTAATAACTAGGTAAGCATAATCTCTCATTCCCTTAGCATTGATGTTTGAAGAAGTTGTTTTCCCCCATTCACCTAGAGGGTTTTTGTCGATAAGTTTAGAAAGTGCCAACCATCGTTTAGCAATCTCTACATTCTTATACTTCTCAGAAACCTCTTTTAGGTTTTCAAGGAATTTTTCAACCATATCAGCTTCCAATAGAATTTCGTCATCAGAAAGTGTCGAATAAAGTGTTCTCAGAGAGCTGTGAATTTTTTTAGAAAGTTCTTTATCGATTGACCATCGGTGCTTGAATTCACCATCTTCTTTTTCCTTAGTAAAATCTTCACCTATAACCAATAGAAAATGAATCTGGTTTTGTGTCGCCTTGTCTTTAGAAATATGTTTTAAAAGCGCCTCTTCAGATATAGTAGAACCTAGCTCTGTGATAAGTCTAAAAAGGTCGTCAAAAGACTCCTTTTCTTTCAAATAGTCCTTAGATTTTCGTATGTTAATAATAGAGTAGTTCTCTATTTGTCTGACTCTTTCTCTGGTAATTTTGTATTTTTTACCAATAGCCTCAAGAGTCATTCTCTTTGTGTCTGTTCCTAGCCCAAATCGAGATACTAGGACATCCCTAGACCTGTCTCCTACTACAGAAAGCAGCTTTTTTACTACCTGTTTTGGCTTAAATTTGATTGTTGTTTTTTCGCTCATATTTGATAAAAAGTCTACTTTTTGTTAAATATACCCAAATAACGTCTTCTATTTGTATCACTATACTGAATTTAAGTCAAGTCTTGACCTAAAACCCTATAAAAGTGCTAGTTCTATGCCGGGACTATGATAGAACGAAGTTTATAAGTCGATTTTTCACAAAAATTACCTTCAAAATCTCTTTACCAATAAACCACTTATCCACCCCTGGAACATCCCTTGCTCTTCTCACTATCTGCTCTTCAGTTTCTTCAAATGTGACAAGTATTTCCCCTCTAACTTTGCCGTTAATTTGTATTGCCATAGTCACCTCTAGTTCTTGAAGTTTCTTCGGGTCTGCTTTTGGCCAAGTATCCAAAACTAGCAATGTCTTGTGTCCCAAGTCCTTCCACAACTCTTCTGTCATGTGTGGAGCAAATGGAGAAAGTATCTTAAGGAATATTTCAAAGTTTTTTTGAGGTATTTCCTCTAATTTCTCCATTTCATTCAGCAGTATCATCATACTTGAAACAGCTGTATTGAAAGCCATGCCTTCAATGTCATCCGATACTTTTTTAACTGTCTTATTTAGTAAGATTTCAAACTTTGAATCAGGTTTTGCTTTAGAGTTTACCTTTTCTCTAGATCTCCATATTCTTTCTAAGAATCTTCTTACTCCAAAAATGTTGTCTTCGTTCCAACTAACAGATTGATCGAATGGGCCCATAAACATTTCATACATTCTTAGAGTGTCGGCACCATAATGCTTGATTATTTCATCTGGGTTGATTACGTTTCCAAATCTTTTACTCATTTTTCTGCCATCGCTTGCGATAATAATTCCAACATTCTGAAGCTTTTTAAAAGGTTCCTTCGTTTTTACAACTCCGATGTCATATAAGAACTTATGCCAAAATCTCGCATATATAAGGTGTCTAGTTGCGTGTTCAGCACCGCCCACATACAGGTCTACCATATTCCAGTACTTCTCTTTTTTCTTGTCGACAAGAGCTTTTTTGTTATTTGGATCCATGTATCGCAAGTAATACCATGAAGAGCCTGCCCACTGAGGCATAGTATTACTTTCTCTTCTGTATGTTTCTTTGCCCACCTTAACATTCATCCATTTTGGTATTGCTGCAAGTGGTGATTCGGCCTCACCTGTAGGTTCATACGATTTTACTTTCGGCAAAATAACCGGCAGGTCTTTCTCTTTTACGGGTATTACATTATTTTTTCCATGTAAAACAGGGATGGGTTCTCCCCAATATCTCTGTCTACTAAAAACCCAGTCTCTGAGTTTGTATTTTGTTACAAACTTACCTTTAACTAAACGTGTTATTTCAAACCTCGCTCTGTCTATGTCAAACCCATCAAACTTTCCAGAATTAATCAGTTTTCCGTTTTCTATAACATTTACGGACTTGATAGAATACTTTTTCGCAAAATCACTGTCTCTTTGGTCTTGCGCGGGAACAGCCATTATTGCACCCGTACCATATGACACTAAAACATGATCACCTATCCATATTGGAATTTTCTCTTCTGTGGCTGGGTTTACTGCGTGCACACCTATTAAAAGTATTCCTGACTTGTCTTTGTCTTCCTTCGTTCTGTCTATTTCAGTCTTGTTTCTAACTTCTTTGAGGTACTTAGTAACTTCTTCTTTATTTTCAATTTGTTGCCAAAGTTTTTCTAAAATATCATGCTCTGGAGCTATAACTAAGTATGTTGCACCAAAAATAGTTTCAGCTCTTGTAGTAAAGACCTTTATTTTTTCGCTAGTTCTCCACACATCAAAATCTATTTCCGCTCCAACTGATTTTCCTATCCAGTTTCTCTGGCTTTCCTTAATAGATTCTGGCCAGTCTAGCGCATCAAGGTCAGATAGCAGTCTGTCTGCATAGTCTGTAATCTTTAGAACCCACTGACGAATAGGTTTTTTCTCAACAACGCTACCACATCTTTCACACTTACCATTCTCCACATCCTCATTCGATAAAACAGTTTTGTCGACAGGGCACCAGTTTACTGGCTCGTTTGATTCGTAAGCTAGACCTTTCTCCAAAAGTTTTAGAAATATCCACTGCGTCCACTTATAAAACTTTGGGTCAGTTGTGTTTACCTCACGAGACCAGTCATAATCAAGACCAATAATTTCTAGTTGCTTTTTAAACCTCGCAACATTCTTTTTTACTGCAATTTGAGGGTTAGTTTTGTTTTTTATAGCATAGTTTTCAGCTGGTAGTCCAAATGCATCAAAACCCATTGGGTGCAAGACATTAAATCCTTGCATTCTCTTCATTCTAGAAATAATGTCAGTTGCGATATAGCCTTTTGGATGTCCAACATGTAGTCCTTCTCCAGAGGGATAAGGAAACATATCTAAGACGTAGTATTTTTTCTTTTTTGAATTATCTTGTGTTTTAAAAGCTTTTTTCTTTGCCCATGTATTCTGCCATTTTTTTTCTACTGCCAAGTGATTGTAATCTTTCTTCATATGACCATATTACAAAAAAAACACCCCTTAGTCTATAAGGGGTGTTTTTTTGGTTTCTACTGACTGATCATTGCTTTTGGATACATGAGAGTGTTTATCTTCTGTTCAAAGCAGTGTCGGCCTGCCGGGTGAGTCCATGAGACATCTCCATAGTATGGGTATGCTTGGCTGGACATTTCTTCAGTCGAAGCTTTGTTAAATTCAGCACAAAGTGTGTATGTAAGTGCACCAGTCTTTGAGTATTCATAAGGTTTATTTAATTGTACGTCTGTTATGACTACTCCAAAATTAATTTTTACAAGATCCTGCATTGTATCTGGAAGTTTCGAGTTTGTTCCGTAGTATGCGTCAATTTGTCCCCTAAGATTCTGTAAGTCGTTAATTTTTTGAGTGTCGTATTTATACAGTCTTTGGGTTCTTGGTGAACCTAGGACAGAGAATCCCCAGACTATTGAGCCGACGACTAGTACTGTTGCAAAAACTCGCCACATCATTCTGGACTTTGGAGTCAATCTTCCTCTAATATCAGATATGTAATAAGTAAATGCACTTACTGCAATAACTAGCAAAACTAGCACTTTCAAAAGAAAGCCAGTTGTAAGTTCTTGTCCATCTATAAAGTAGTAAAGTACAGTAATAAGGTCTACTGCTATCACGATGCCTGCAATAAACAGTGTTAGGTATGTTAACCATCTGTGTATGCCACTGTTTTTTCTTTCAGGATCAGTATTGTAGTCCTTTGCTATAAGCCACATTAATACCAAGAAAATAGGAAAAAAAATCACAAGTATAGAAACCGGCCATGATATTGCTCCACTACCATAGTAGTAATAACCATTTGTAATTTGTGGGTATGATTTATTTATAACTGAAAACAATAGACTAATAAGACTTCCAACCACTGTGTATAGTGATACAGTGGCACCTAGGTTTAAGAAGAAGTCCTTTACATTACTTCTACTTTTTATTGTTGTTGGTTCCATTTTTTTAAATTAATTAATAATTTATTGTTCTGTTGTTACACCATCGTACTCTTCTTCATTTGCCGTAGCATCCGCCTTTGTATTGCGAATTATACCATCCTTATGATGGGGTGGCATGTATATAGTGTAAAACTTAAGACTCTCTACCCCGTTATTTATTACATTGTGCTCTGCCCCTTTTGGCACAATAACTGCATCTCCATCTGAGACTGCGTACTCAGTTCCATTGATAATTACTTTTCCAGAACCTGCATCAAACCTAAAAAACTGATCATTGTCAGGATGGACCTCTGACCCTATATCCTCTCCAGGAAGAAGGCTCATGAGCACGAGCTGGCTCATTTCGCCAGTATATAAAACTTTTCTAAAATTAGTATTCTCTTTTGTTAATTTTTCAATATTGTCTTTGTATCCTTTTTTCATAGTTAAATAATAGCACAAATTTTAAGCCCCGCCTTTGCATCAAGTGCAAATGGCGGGGCTCTCCTTCGCGACGGCTTTAGGCCGCCTTCCTGCGAACAGCTTCGAGACGAACGGCCTCGAGGTGGGCGACGATGTCGCCTTTCGGGACCTCACTGAAGCTCACAAACTTCCTGGTGAAGTCGCCGAGGGCAATAGTTTCGTTGCCTCCACGACCGTGAACTTCGGGGTGGCCTTCGACGTAGACGTAGGCTTCGCCGTCGTGGTACGTGAATACGAGCGGCGGCAGATTCAGGGTGCTAGCGTTCATGGCTTTCTCCAATGGAAATACTTTTCCAAACCTCCTAGGTTATATACTAAAATAGTGCTTTTGTCAAGTGCCCACCGGTCTATATCTTGAACTCGATTACGTCACCGTCTTTTACGATGTACTCCTTCCCTTCCGTTCGAACTTTCCCTTTTTCTTTTGCTGATGCAAATGAGCCAGAAGAAAGTAAATCATCAGTGTGCACTACCTCCGCTCTAATAAATTTATCTTTAAAGTCGTTGTGAATTGCAGTTCCGGCAAGTGGTGCCGTCCAACCTTTTTCAATAGTCCAAGCTCTAGTTTCGTCCTCCCCTGTTGTAAAATATGTCATCAGGTTTAGAGTCTCGTAACTTTTCTTAATTAGATCATCAAATCCTTTTTCAAATACTGGATCCACTATTACATAGGGCCCTGGAATTTTATCTTGTACTTCCAGTTTATTTACACTGGCCTCAGATGTATTTAACGCATATAAAATTGGTTTTGCTGTAAGCAAATGCATACTTTTCAGAACGTCATTCTCTTCAGGAAGTAGCTCCAGAGAATTCGCGAGTTTACCTGCCTTTAGTGTTTCTAATACTTTTTCTAAAACACTATTTTCAAAAACTGCTTCTTTTTTTGCTTGTTTTACTTCACGAGACAGATTTCCAATTCTTTTTGTAATAGTTTCTGTGTCAGCCAGAATAAGCTCATAGTTTATAACTTCTATATCTGAAATTGGATTGACTTCATTGTGTACATGCAAAATATCTTTATCTTCAAATATTCTTACCATTTCTAGTATGGCATCAACTTCTCTAATATTTGAGAGGAATTTATTTCCAAGCCCCTCTCCTTCAGACGCACCTTTCACAAGTCCTGCAATGTCTACAAACTCTATAACCGCAGGAATAGTTTTTGCTGATTTTGAAAGTTCTGAAAGTTTCCAAAGCCTTTCATCTGGAACAGGAACAATTCCCACTGATGGATCTATGGTACAAAATGGATAATTTTCTGCTGGGACTGATTTTTTTGTAAGTGCATTAAAAAGCGTGGACTTACCCACGTTTGGAAGACCGACAATTCCTATAGATAATTTCATAACAAAGTTACTATACAATAAAACTTCAAATTTTAAAAATTTTGGATATGGAAAAGGGGGCGCTCGGTCACGACATATGCGTGAGCAAGCACCCCCTATTTCGCTGTCAGCTCACTCCCGCTTGGGAGATGGGGCTGACGTTGGCGGCTTCGCGAACAAATTGCTCGCGGATTTGGGTCCCTCCCTCGAATATACATCGAGGTACAGGAGCCATGCTGCCTCCCGTCGCTTGACGGGACTTGAAAGAACGTCCTTCACCGTGGCGTCTGTGCACGCATCGGTGAACTTGAGAACCGTCCGAACTTGTTCTTCGGTTGGTTCTGCTGAGATCTTCTCGAACTCCACCTTGAGGTTGTTGACCTGAGTCGGCAACCCCGAGTTGGTTTTCACGATCTTCGCCTGGACCTGCTCGAGCACCGCGTCGGTGCCCATCAGGTTTCCAGGAGCCTGAGTGTTGACCTCGTAGACGAATCCCGAGAGGGCCAAACTCAGAACGATGGCCGGGTACTGGATTGCCAGGTGCCAGAGGGTTGTGCAACCCCCAAACATGCCGTACATTACCGGCCTCCCATCTTCTTGCGCCAGCCGGTCCAAAGATCGGCTGACACGACTGGTCCGCACATTGCGGAACTGGAGGTGGCGTTGTTGCCATACTCCTTCGCGCACTCGTACCCCGCCCGTACGGCGAGAACTCCCGAGCTCCACGGAACCGTCATCTTCATGCCGCCCCCGTAAAGGTAGCGGTTGTTCCAGGGCTTGCCCTGTGTGTCGAACCCGACTTGACCCCACGCGTCCGGGATGAGGGAGAGACGTTTGGTTTTCACCATAGTCACACCCTGTTCCGCACGAATGACGCCAATCACGTTGCCCTTTTCGAAGGGTGACGTGTTCCCCACATTGAACCAGCTATTGCCGGGAAGTGAGGAGAAGAGGCTCGTTCGGGTGCCCGGAGTGGTTTGATCCCATCCGAACCACCCTTCAGTATAGGCGGTGAGGCCCGACTTGGTGTCGTTACCCACATCACCTTTTCGGGTTTCGCTGGCGTAGGCCGTGCCCACACTCAGCATACCCAAGGGGAATGCTTTGACGAGCTTGACGCCCGCTTCGGCTTTCACCTTATTGTCCCAAGAGAAACCCTTGGTGTCCTTCGTGGCGTTGACGGCCACGTAGGGTTCGAACTGAACTCTTCCGGGAAGCTCACCGAGGATCACTCCTTGGTCAGCGTGGAAGTAGTTCACCTTGTTGCCACGTTCGATTGGGGAAAACCCGAAGGAGTTCCAAGTCGAACCTGGTGCGACACGAACGAACGGCGTGTCGCTTTTCGTGCTCTGCGTCTTCTCGAACGAGGGCGTCGGCGCTGTTGCGACCGGCACTTTCGTCTGAGCAGGAGCTGGAATCACGACCGCCGTTTCCTTCGGGGGCACGGGTGCCTGAACCGTAGGAGCGGGCGCGGGAACGGGAGCAACTGCCGGAGCAGGAGTCGACGCGGGCGCGACAGGCGCGACCGGAACGACTACAGGCGCTGGCGGAGGAACGATGGCGGGTGTTGAGACCGCTGCACGTGCCACCTTGTTCTCCTTGCGTGCGACGGTTGAAACCTTCGCGACGCTCTTGCTCGACTCGAGAGCCGGCAAGTCGCAGAGACAGCACGGAATCACCATCTTCTGGTCCGCGAGGATCAGATTCGGGTTCTTCACGCCGTTCTTCTCTGCGAGCAGCTGGTAGAGGTATGCCCTGCCACCGTACTGCTTGTTGGCGATACCCCAGAGGGTGTCACCCTTGATGGTGGTGTACTGCCGTTCTTCGCAGACCGGAGCACTGACCACCTCTTTCTTCACAGGTTCGGGAGTGGCTTTCACCACTTCCTTCACCTCGGCCGCCTGAACCGTGGTGGAAATCGCTTCGCACTTCCAGAGGAAGTAACCCGCGACGATTCCAGCCAGGAACACGACGACCATCGCCGAAAATGCCACACTCTTCTTCATCTCATCTGTCCTCTCCGAAGGTATCGACAGCAAACCTTAATCGTTTTTATTTTAACCACCACATATGACGTCCTATTTCTAGTAACGACTATACGGTAGATAAGATTTGGCGATTGAAGCTCACTCTCACTTTCGAGAATCTTTTGTTTTTGTTTTGCATGACGTCCTATTTCTAGTAACGACTGCTTAACAAAACTTTGAGATTTTCAAAAGGCTTTCAACCTTCGCACTAACGTTTAACGAAGTCTCACTCACCATGAGTGTGACTTTTATTCACTTACATCTTGCACTTACGCGACCCGTTTCCTTTCTTTCGCAATCTTGGCCGCTTCGCGATTGCGATTCTTCCACGCGGAGACCACTTCCGGTCTCTCGTCGAACCTCACGCCCAGTTCCCCGATGTTGTCGAGGATGATAGTGCAATTCACGCGCTCGCCGTTGAGCTCCGAGTCCTCCTTGTAGGGCAGAACCAGAACCGCTGGCACTTCCACCTTGCCGTTGCTCATGAGGAGTGCTTTCAAGGTGGGGTTGTCATTCACGAAGGTGCGAATGACATGAACGTCGACGTTGTTGTTGACCTCGAGACGAGTGCTTCGTCCTTCGATCCTGACAACCGTTTCGACTTCGTTCTGTTGCGTAGACGTTGCCGTCTTACGCTTGAAGTAGACGAGAACGATGACTGCGATGACGAGAAGCCCCATCAAGAAGATGAGTTTCCCGTTTCGGTACGCCAAGCGTTCCATCTCGGCCTTGGCGTACGCCTCGGCCCGTTCCTGCGAGACCCTCTGATCGCGAGCGATCTTTTCGAGAGCCTGACGCTGTTGCGTTGCCAGTTCCTCGCTCTTCTTCCGAGCGAGTTCCTGCTCCTGTGCCAACCTTTCGGCTGACCTCTGTTCAGCGGACAGAATTGCCCGCTTCATCTCCCGCGTCGCCCTTTGCAGGTCGGCGCGCGAAGCCGTGTCTTGCTTGGCTTCTCCGCTTCCGGCGGTCTGACCAGCTTCCGCCACGATGACTTGCATCACGACGGCGAACACGAACACGAACATCGAAAACTTCTTCATGACGGACTCCTAATCTTTGTGGGTTATAGCGTAGCGTTTTGGTGAATACCACTGCCTACGCTCTTTCTTTTTCCGACCAAGCACGTTTGGTAACGCAATCATCAGGACGATGAGGTTTACCAACAAGATGATCGGAAAGGTTGGTGAGTACTTCAGGATATCCCATCTGCGTTCGAAGGCTGCTGCCAAGACCGCATATGCAAACGTCATGAGTGACATCACCCCGAAAATCCACCAGAGCTGTGCGGGATGGAAGAGCGTCGTGTACAGTAGACCAGCTACATAAACGATGGGCTCAAGCATCATCAACCGACATTCCCAGTGAATCCGACTGAACGGTCCTCGCCAGAGCAATCCGTGCTTACCCATGACCTGCCAGGTTCCAGGGTACCAACGTTTGCCGATCTGGCCGAGATAGTCTCGTACGGTGTTCGGGTCTTGTGTGTACACGACCGCGTTACGCTCGTACTCGACTCTTCCACCAGCCAAGACGACTTGGACTGTTGCATCCATGTCTTCAGTGACTGTTTCGTCAGTCCACTCCACATCCTTCAATGCTTCGACGCTGTACGTCGATGCACATCCGGGTGCAACAGTGATTGTTTTGAACTTTGCTTGCGCGGGCTTATGGAGACCATTCGTCCGCCAAAGTTCAAAGGCTCGAAACGCTGTCAACCAGTTGTGAGGAATGCTTTTGGCTCTTCCGCACAAAATGCTGATGGGCGCTTTTTTCTTTCTGTTTCTCTTTCCAGACTGCTCGCAGAGTCGGGCATCGTCAGAAAGACGCTTGCGCATCGCCTGAAAATACTTTTCGTCTACGAGTGTGTCTGCATCGAGAAAGCAGATATGTGTTAAATCCTTATAACGGGAGTCGCCAGAGATCTTACGAAGAGCATTCGTAACACCACCTGCTTTCCCGAGGTTGACTTCATTGTTGAAGACAACGACACCAAGTCCAGCGGCGATTTCTGCCGTTCTGTCCTTGGAGCAATCATTGATCACAATGATGTCCTGCGGGTGCATTCCAGCATCAAGAATGCTCTGGATCGTTTGCGCGATCACAGCCTCTTCGTTGTATGCGGGAATTAGTGCTACGAGTTTGACTCTCAAGTCTTCTCCTCTCCTCTACCGTGTTTGTCAAAAAGCCGGTCACTCTCACCCTTTTGGGGTTATTTGACATCCTACGACACTTATCGCAAGTGTGTACTATATAACATATTATTAATATTTTGTCTAGTCCCTGAGCTTATTACCCTTCATTGCAAGTTCTCCTACAATTAGTATCCCTAAAATAGATATGAAAACTGGAATTATAATATAAAAAGGATGATCTATGACTGGTGCATCTGATTTCAGTTTATTGTTTAAAAAACCGATCACTATTGCCGTCCACCAACCTACCTGAGAAACAAAAGTCGCTAAAGTTATTCTAAATTTTGCCAAGTTCGGCATTTCCATATCGTTCGTAATTGAAGCCATACTTTTTTTAATTAAATGAAGAAATACTCCATTTAGACCAACCATAAGAACTGCAAATATTTTTACTGTAGACAACCCACTTATCGAATCCTTCATTAAAATGAGTGGAATACCAGTTAGTACAAGTCCTGTCCACCCTATCCAGATAAGAGGCTGTGTAGTATTTGCAACTTGATTTACAAAAGATAGTTTAACTTTTTTAAGTAGCCACAAAAGTCCGAAAGTATCTATAACAATTACACTACCGAAACCCACTATGAGTGAAACCAGATGTATAAATAGGAAAATGTGATTTAGTTCTATGTTCATAAATATTATTTAAAATTAGTAAACTCGTTTGCCGTAACTTTCAAATTTTTTGTACCACTGTTGTTTTTTTTCTTCTGAAATCTTTTTAACAGGGCCAATTTTAGTGTGACCTGCTTTAAAACCTGCAAACCACAGTATTCCGTCTTGTATTTCGTTTGTATTGTCTCCAAATAAAAATCTAGCAACTAGTGGATGTGAATCTGAAGTTACAAAAACTCTTGCAGTTCTATCCTTTAGCAATCTCCTCCACCCTAAACCACTTGGTAAAAATTTATATGCAAATCCAGGGATCCAAGACCTATCAAAAAGCCCTTTAACGAGAGCCGGCATTGTAGACCACCAAGATGGATAAATTATTACAAAATGGTCGCACCATTTAACATCTTCTTGGAACTTCTTTAAATCTGGTTCCAGTTCCTGTATTACTCTATAACCCCTGTGAAGTATTGGATCAAACTTCATTTCTGAAAGTTTAGTGACTCTTACTTCATTTCCTGAAAGCTCTGCTCCATGTGCATAAGCATAAGCTAAATTATTACACATACTCTCTGTGTCTGGGTGTCCTGCTAGTATATAAATTTTTTTAGGAACCATTAGATTAAACCTTTAAATTCTGTTTCGTATTTTTTAACAACTGCCTGAGTCGCTGTCATTTGATCCTTGCCGTTTTTCATTTCTGCCTGGATCTCAGTGCCTATTTTTTGAAAGAAGTCAGGATTTTTTTCAATCATATTAAAAATCTTATCTTGCTCAGCCTGCGGAACACCTTTCATTTTTGAAGCCAGCATTTTTCGCATTAAAAATGTTTTCATTGACATATAGGTACATATTAACAATTAAAGTATTAATCGTCCACACAAAACCGTGACCCGTCTTGTTGAAATATGCTATAATTTCTACATGTCTTGGAGGACCACAATTATTTTCTTCACTCTGTCTGTCGGTGGACTAATTGGAATGATGACTTACTATCATTTAGATTTTTCTCTTCTTGGTTCTCTTGAATTTTATCAAAACCTCGCAAACCCTTCTGTAAAAATAGTTAGAATTCAAGAAGGTCTTCGAAAGGAAGAGATCGCTGAGCTTGTTGGCGATAAACTGGGTTGGGACGATAAAGAAAAGAATAGTTTTATAAATGCTCACTTAGCTATCGATAGCGAAAATTTAGAAGGAAAGTACTTCCCTAAAACTTATTTACTAAATATAGATGAAGACCCGATGGGAGTCACGGCTGCTATGTTAAGGCAGTTTTCAAAAGAAACTTCTGGTATAAGAAAGCAGAAAAGAATGGAAATTATAAATGAGGATACAGCTTTAAAAATAGCGTCAATAATACAAAGGGAGGCTGGAGGCAAGAGTGACATGAAGCTAATATCTGGAATTATTTGGAACAGGTTGTTTTTAGGAATGAAACTACAAATGGATGCGACTTTGCAGTATGCAAAAGGAAGTGAAATTGATGGATGGTGGGGTCAAGTCGAATCGAAAGACAAAAATATCAATTCCCCTTACAACACTTACAAAGAAGCAGGCCTTCCTCCTTCTGCTATTGCAAACCCAGGACTGGCAGCCCTTGATGCCGCATATAACCCTCAAAAAACTACTTGTCTTTTTTATTTACACGACAAATACAGGAGAATACATTGTTCAAAAACCTACGAACAACACAAAGCAAACATTAAAAAGTATCTATAGTAAATTACAAAAACCGGTTCGCTTGCGCGACCGGTTTGTTTGTTTACCTAGGCATACCTGGGAAGATGCCTGCGGTCATAGACCCCTTACTCGATGTAAGAATGGTCTGAATGGTATCAAAGAACACCAGAAGGGTGTTCTCGAATCCCGTAAAAACTTTTGGGATTAGGAACTTGAATGTGATAATTAGCATTCCGTACCCAATAACAGATAAAATTTTCATACAATTTTTTCGTTACGAGAAGGACTAAAACATTGTGTTGACGACACACAACGTTCTGGCTAATTACCAGATTGCCCCCCTCTTCACTTTTGGCCATAACTGCCCAAAAAAGAAGAAAAGAGGTTCCGGTAAAATATTGTTTCAAAGTACAACTGACTATATTATTATAACACGTGATTTTTCTATTTGTAAAGTGATTTATTTAAAAAAATAAGCATAATATATCGAGAACTGTAGGAGGTTCACCCATGGGCAACAGGAGAGGTTTCGGCGGAATGTCGGCGGAGAAACAGCGCGAGATCGCCTCGAAGGGCGGCAAGGCGGCGCATGCGAAAGGCACCGCGCACGAGTGGAACTCGGAGTCCGCACGTGAAGCGGGACGCAAGGGTGGTCAGGTGAGTCGCGGTGGCCGTGGCAAGTTGGTCACTCCGACCTGATCGCTGTCGATGGGTGAAGTACGAAAACGGGACACGCAAGTGTCCCGTTCGCTTATATGATTTATTTTGAGAGTTTTATGTAGTACTGCACGCTTCCGAATAACGTAAAATCTCCGCTATCCAGTTTTTTAGCGTACACCTCTGCCCTATCTCCAATGTGTTTCTCAAAATCAGAAATTGAATCAACGTTAATCAAATTCCCCACCTCCCTTTCTTCTGCAGTTGGCATAACATCCCCCATATTTACTACAACTTTTTTATTAGCAACACTTACACTGCATTCTCCGTCAAAGAAACAATCTGTTCTAACCCCTGTTACAGGACCAAACCATCTGTATCCGTCTTTGTATGGCGAGGCAGTTGTTTCTTTTGAGATAATATAGTTTACAACTCCAGGAACCCATTTTTTTTGAGTAACAATCAAGCCAATGCCAATAATGATTAAAGCCAGAAGTATTATATTTATTGTTTTCATGGGTTTATTTTATCATACTAGTAGCAAAGTATACTTAAAAAGTTTTGTTGATGTCAAAAGTCATAATTTCATCCCCAACTATGTAACATATTCTTTGTAAGGGTTTGTACCTAGACACGAATTCTTTCTCATTTACCTTTCCGTCAATATAAATAATGTCGTATTTCATTTTGGCCGTAAAACCTATCTGTGGAGCATTTATACATTTAGCCTGACCTTCTTCTAGTTTTGGGACCCAAACATATTTTGTAGGTAAAATATCTTTTATGTTTGATATCGCAACTGGTGAGCTACTCGCGACTCTGCCATCCTTTGTTCCATATATTTCAAAAATTGCAGAAAGATTCTCGGTTTTACCCTTAATTAGAATTGGATTTGCAGTGTCATTCTTAAATTTAAAATCAGGCCCAGGGTCAGAGTATGTTGCATCCAAACCTTCGTCGTAACGAGAGACGGTGAAGCTGTGGCTGGCTCTTTCTGTTATCGGAAGCGCAGAAGCCATCGCTGTTCTAAACAATACTGTAGAAACTTGGCAAAGCCCCCCACCCACACCTTTAGTTACTTCTCCATTTAAAAAAATCTTTTCTTCACTAAAACCGTCTTCGACTGTTACTGCTCCCAATTCTTTTTTAAATGAAAACTCCTCACCTGGCTGAAGTATAGTTCCGTTTATTCTGGAAATACCGAGTTCAATATTCTTATGCCTCCCTTCGGTTCCTCCATCGTATGAAAGTTCCGCTCTTCCTAGCAAGTCCATACTTTCTTCAATGGGTACTTCAATACTGTCTAAAACCACTGCTGTATTATTATGAGAATCAATTTTGCTTTCTGTTTTAAATACGGTGTAGAAAACAAGAAGACAAATTATAAGAACAAAAATATAGAGCTGTGGACTCAGTTTAAATTTTTTTAGACCATCAATAGCCATGATGAGTATATTGTATCAGATTATTTTTTCTTTAGTGCCTCTATTTCTTCAAGTAGTTTCTTAAGAACATTTTCTATGTTCTCGAGTTTTTGATGATCTTTCTTGTTTGAGTCGTCGAAAGTGTCAGTTTCCTTTTCAATTTCATCCACATCGTGCTGGATTTCATCAACGTCTTCCTGGATCTCATCCACATCGTGCTGGATTTCATCTATATCTTCAGAGATTTCACTAACTTCTTCGACAATTTCCTCCAAATCCTCTTCAACATCCTCTAAGCTCTCAGTGTTCTGGTTTACCGTCATTTGTATAAAAATAGAAAGATAAATCGCCTCTAATGAAACAACTGTGGTTAAAACTAATAAAACGGTTTGAGTTTCAAAACCAAAAAATGGAAGAGAGAACATTATAAGAAAAAATACTGTATGTAATATTACAGAAGTTCTTGAACCAACCCATTTTGTTAGATTCCTTTCCCAATTCATACAAACACTTTAACAGATAAATTTAAATTTGAAAGGAGTGAGACTATATTTCGAGGTCACAAAAACGCCTTTCGGCGCTAATTGTGGACCCGACAGGACTCGAACCTGCCACCCCATCATTGCAAATGATGTGCTCTA
>CAYRHZ010000006.1:0-30138 GCA_964424295.1 uncultured Candidatus Saccharibacteria bacterium
AAATCAGTAAATCCGCTCTTATCTTTGAAAATCTTGAGAGTTTCTTTGTTTTGGGGTGTTTTGAATCAGGTTTAGCAAGTTTCTTCTCTAAAACACCCTTGAACCTGTCGGCCCTGAGTTTTGCCTTGTCAATTTTGCCTTTATCTATAGATCTTATAATAAGATCTACCCTTTTAGAAAAAGCTGTTTTTTTGGCCTGTGATAAATCAAGCGAATCTATTGTCGTCTTCATTATTTTTAGATAAACAATTGGCTCAAACTCAGCACTTGGAGAAAGAGTAAAATCTGCCACCCCATCACCAGTTACATCCAGTTTCATTTCTATAGTACCTGTTGTGGGACTTGCTGTTATTTCAGCTTGACTTTGAGTCGTAACGGGAATGTCCACAAAGACAACTTTGTTTGATGTGCCGTCAGGTAGGACTTTTTCATGTTCATAGGTAAACGTTCCAATGTCTGTTCCGTACAGTTTTATTTTTGACAGTTCTTCTTCTGGCAGGTTTACATATTTCCCTTCACCAAATTCCAAGTACGAGCTGTTTAGTATATTTTCCTCCACATAACAAAAGTCGGAGCCGGCTGGGCAAACTTTTCCAGTGTGATTTCCGTATATATCGTAAGCATCAAGAGTAACTGGTGAGTGAATCGATATTCTGAGTTTATTGTTCGAATTCACAGGTACCGAATCCTTAAAGACTAAATCGAGAACTAAATTTTCTTTTTTGACAACAGAAGAAATGAAATTATTTAACTGATCAATTTCCAATATATCTTTATGTTCTCTATTTCTTCTTAATCTATTTAAATCTCTATTATGCTTGGGTAAATCCACCCAGTACTTTTCTGCATTTCCTTGGAAACTCATATACTGAGCACTCGGAGTAACGACTGTCTTATCTCCATCTATTGTAAACCTAGGTCTCTGATCCAAAATGGTTGTACAACCGTTAGGCACAGAATTAGAATTACAAACTACTTTTGTGTAGTATTCAAAACTTGCTAGCGTGTCCAGACCCCAACCAGCGACCTCGATCACTCGCATAGTACTTGGTGGAACAAAATTATCTATTCTAGTATGTAAACTTTCTGCCTCTGCAAAAAGAGATTCTGTTAGTTTTATTGGTAACTTTGTTTGTGAAATTTGCGGTGTCGCTCTCCCCTCAGCTCCAAACAAAAAGTTTTTGTACTCCGAATATGAATTAATTGCAGAACCATATGTTTGAAACAGATTATATGAAGGTCCATTTGGTACTGTACCAACAAAAGTTACGGGTGAGGCAGATACATGTTCTATATACGCCTGACTGGGCAAAAGCCCATAAGCACCATTCATATTTCTACCAAGTTCTCTTGCCCTTACTTCATCCATAAGCCAGCCGAGAAGCATTTGGGAATCATAGCCATGGATCATTGCCGGCACCGCCTTTGCAGTCCCTATTTCCGGAACTGCTACCAATATTAAAACATCAACTTTATCAATCAAATCATTTCTTCCAGCTATTTTGTCATCCTGTAATTTTTTAAGTAATGCTTTTGCAATCAATCCTCCATTACTATGCGCAATTATGGTTACTTTTCCATTTTTAGAAGACTGAGCTAAAGCATCGAGCATACTTTCAACTGAAACTTTTCCACCAACATACAATGTGCCGTCGCTAACAATATCCTCGACACCTTGTCGCCAATCATAAGCATAAGACTCCCATCTATTTATTTTCTGCTCGGCCACTAAACCATTCATCGTGTCAGAAAAATTTTTATAAATATTTTGTCCTGCTGGCCCAGTCGGCACAGGAACATTTGTCTCTAAAATAATGTCTTTTGTATAAACACTTGGATTTACACTTGTTCCATCAGTATTTAAGTAAAGTGCCTCAACATCACTATTACCACTTGGCTCCCAAAGTTGAACTTCCCCAGTTCCTATAGGTGATGGTCGATACAATCTACTTCCTTGAAATCCCGGTATAAAAAGTACATTAGAATTTCCCCCTGTAGTTGTTGCCAATTTTTCAATTCCATAAAAATTGAAATACAAATCTGATATAGTTTCGCAAGGTACATATGCGCTCTGTGACTGTATAAACTGATGACAAGAACCGTCCACTACGTCAGCTGAGCTTCCATAATAAATCGGCAAAGTGTTAAAAATGTTACTTCCTGCAGTTCTAAAAAAATAATACTTGGATGGATTTAAAACAATAGGATCAAAATACAAACTTTGGACACTCGAATACAACTGACTCCTATCGTCTGATGCACCGTAGTAAAGAATCGCGCAGTCTTCATCACTAGAATTAAAATTGTTGTAAGTCTCATCATTACATTCATACAAAGTAAAAGTTGGTCTATTTGCATAGTACAAAAATGCAAGGTTGCTTGTATTCAAATCAACACGACTTAGAGTTCCAGACAAACCTGTACCAAGAGTCTGAATTATGTTATTAAATGAACTTTTTACTTGCTCCGAAGCGTCATTTCCTGTATTTCCATATTCAGTAGATGCGACTTGAGCAACAGTAATTAATGGCAAAAATAGTGAAAAAATAGCCAAAACAGTCACAAAACGAGCCAATTTCATATATTTATGGGTTATTAAATAATCTTTAATAACCCGAAATATACTCTTAATTCCCAAAACCACCACTTTACAAATTGTTTACTTGTTTTCTAATTTTAAATCAAAAAACTGCGGAAGCCAGGCTTCCGCACATTTACTATTCACCAAAATTAAGCCAATCAAAAATTTCTTCTTTAAAAATCTTGGGATTCTTGAAATATTCAGGAAAGGCGGTCGTGTCCAAGACATTCCCATAAGACCTTCTAATTCCCATGTAGTCCCCGTAACTGCTCCATACATAATTACCTAAAAATTTGCTAAATTTTTTAGTATATCTAGTGCCCCCATCTTTCCAGTTTTTATCAATAATTTTTATTGGATTAAGATGAATATAAGAATACATATATTTTAAATATCTATCAGTATCCAACCTGATACCTTGAAAAGGTGCCTCGAACAAGCCTCCCACTCTGCCGTATTTTTTATTGAAATATTTTGAATATGAGGTTAGTAATTTGTGCATGTAAGAGCTTATTCCGTTTGTGCGGAAGCCAGGCTTCCGCAAGCTTTCTTTCTCTGATATTAGTATATGAAAGTGATTAGGCATTAAAACCCAAGCTGCAATTGAAACTATTGTATCTCCACGATCCCATTCAAAAGCATCGATCTTTTGCCTGATTATATCCTCTCTAAAATCAATACTTTTTTGCGAATTACATAAATAGAGAAGTTTAATAAATCTATCTCTATCCTGATCATCTAAAAAAATGAGTTGCTTACTATTCCCTCTATTATATAAATGATAAAACTCCCCTTCTACAAATACTTCTTTTCTTTGCATTTGGGTAATATATACTAAAATCCATTTCTGCGGAAGCAAGGCTTCCGCAGAAATGGAACTTCAGCATTTTTCAACATCAGGTGTTGAACAGATTGTTAGACGAGTTCTTCGGGAGTGAGTTCGATGGTAGAACCTTTTGGGATGGAGCCTTCAATAATTTTTTTAGCCACAATCTCTTCTACTTTTTCTTGAATTGCGCGGTTCATAGGACGAGCTCCAAATTTTGGATCTGTTCCGAAGCTTACAACATAATTTATTAGGTTTTCGTTTATTACTAGGTTTATTCCCTGCTCTGTTAGTCTGTCATGAAGTCTCTCTAGCTGTAGTTCTGCTATTTTACGTAAATGCACATCTTCTAGTGGGTGGAAGAGAACTACCCCATCAAAACGGTTCATTAGCTCTGGCTTGAATGTCCCAGACTTTATTATTCCCTCCACTATCGCATCTTTTGCTACAGCCATATCCTGTTTGTTTTGCATTGCTTCCCATACTAGGTCACTTCCAGCGTTTGAAGTAGCGATGATTATGAGATTTCTCGCCATAATTTTCTTTCCATTCATATCTGAGAAAAATCCTTCGTCCAAAACCTGCAAAAACAAATTCATTACTTCTTTTGTTGTTTTTTCAAACTCATCTAGAAGCAGAACGCCGTATGGATGCTCTTTGAGCATGGTTGCCAGAACTCCAGACTGTTTACCTTCAAAAGAACCTATGAGTTTTGAAACTGAATCAGAGCTGGAATACTCTGACATATCCAGTCGCAATATGTTTGCATTCTCTCCAAAGAAAACCTGGGCCAAAGCTTTAGTGGTTTCTGTTTTACCTACACCTGTTGGTCCCAAAAACAAGAAAGAGCCAAGTGGCCTGTTTGGGTTTGTTATTCCTGATCTTGCTCTACGCACCGCATTACTTATAGTTTTCACCGCCTCGTCTTGTCCTACTATTTTTTTATGTAATATTTCTTCCAGATTTAATAACTTATCTTTTTCAACAGAAGATACTCCGGTTACAGGAATACCTGTTTTTGTTTCTACTAGTTCCAAAACATCTTTTTTAAATACAACAGTTTTACCTTCTCTTAGAAGTTTAGGAGCAATCTCGAGCAAAAGGTCTACTGCCTTGTCTGGCATAACACCAGAAGTAAAATACCTCTCACTACTGTCTACAATAGTTTCTAGTGATGCATAGGTGAAAAACAGACCACTTCGCTCTATACCCAAGACCTCATTCTCCAAAACTTTTATTGTATTGTTTTCATCTATCTCTTTTATCAAAATACTTTCAAAGTGCTGGGATAGTATAGAATTTCTCTCTACAACATTGTGAAAGCCATCTGTACCAGAAAGAGCTATTATTTGTAGACCCATTCCGGAAAGGTAAGACTCTATAAGCGATGGAAAGTCCACTCCAATGCTTGCGCAAGAGCTAACTAGTGAAGACAGGTCTTCAATAACCAAAATCATATTTCCCGCATTCACTGCTTCATCTAAAAGATTTATAAATTCTGTTTCAAATCCTGATTTAGTTCCATTGCTTGCCACAATTCTGTCGTCATCCAAAAGTATTATTCTCTTGTGATGTAGCTTTGCCAAAGAAGAACCTTCAAATATTGTTTGTGCTAAATCTGAAATTATTTGTAGCTTACCCGCCTCATCATCTCCCACCAAAACCACATTGGCGTCTCTAGTTTTCAGCAAAACAGCCTCCATTTGTGCTAGTTCTTTTACGCCATAAGAAGAATGTACTCTGTAGTTTTTGGTTCCACCTAGAGCAAGTGGTCTTTCATATTTTTTAATAGTATAAATCTGCCCATATGACCAGTCTCGCCCAATAGACGGCACTCTTCCCAGGTTGTCTTTGCTCCACCATCTTTCTTTCTCTGCTTTTGCCATATAGAGTTCAGATATCCACTCACAAATACCCAAAATCTCTTTTTTCTGGATACCAAATTTAAAAAGAAAGTCCGCCAACTGCTTGTCTGCCTCCATTAGAGAGATAACAAAATCTCCTAGATTTATAAAATTATTTTCGTGTTCAAGTCTAAAAGATTTGTCGGAAACTATTGATGTCCTCTGGTTTATAAAGTCGTTGAAATCTGAAGAAGAAATACCAGAACGCATCAAGATCATTTTTCCATACTTGTTTTTGAAAAAACTAGAAACAATATCGTCTGGATTCGTATTGTAAACTGCATTTGCAAGCTCAAAATCTATGTAAAGTTTAGATGGAGGAACATCCTTAAAATAGTATGAATAATAGAAAGCCTCCAATAAATAGTATTTCATCCAAACAACAAAGCTAAGACCAGTAAGTCCCAAGAGAAGACCTTTGTGCTGTTCAAGAAAAACTCCAACACCTAAGTATTCCAGCAAATACAATGAGAGATAAAAAACAAATCCAATTATCCAAATAATAAGAAATCCCAACTCGAGCTTTCTCCTCCACATATGAGAAATAATTTTTTCCAAACCTAAAACAGGTCCGTACAAGTTTCTTATTTCTGTTTTTAGATTATCTAAGTTCATTTTATTAAAAAAGTACAAGTTGCAGACTCCATCCTAAAACCCCTAGTAAGACTATGGGTAGAACTGCCCAAACCATGAAAGAAAGAGCCCCGATTACTATTGTCAGTAAAAGCGCCACGATACCCAACACGATAAAAATAGACCGAACAAAAACTCCAAAAAAACGCAATAGGAGGTTAAATATAAGGGTATTAACTAGGGATTCTTTTGAGCTATATCTGTCATTTATTCTCATCCAAGGAGAAAAAAGTGTAGACAAAAGAGTGGGCACTGAAAAAAAATGATAGACAAAAACAACAAAATTTTTCCAGATATTCTTTATATCATTAAATGCATAACTATAATGCCAGACTAGATAATTTGGCAAAATAAAAAAGAAACTCATAAAAATATTATAACACTCTAAAGAGAATATGTGTAAACTACTAAACAAATCCTGGGAAGAAATCTGTTTTAATTTGAGAGCGTGGAATACCTAGACTCTTTAAATGAGCCTCGAAGATAGAAACCATGCCGTGAGTTCCAGAAATATAGAACATTCTTTCCTTATAATCAGGAACATCATTTACTATCATTTCTTTAGTTATAAAACCAGCCCGCATATTTGGAGCAATAAAACCACCTCCAGTTTCGTTTACTACATAAATATTTTTCCAACCCAGATTTTCTGCGGAATCAAAAATATTCTTGTATGCAGCATCACTTATTGTTTTGTTTGAATAGAAAAAAGTAATGTCTCTATTCTCACCCTTATCCAACATATACTGAGCCATACTCCTAAAAGGAGTTACCCCTATGCCCCCAGCAATAAAAACCATTTTCTTGCTTTTATCTTCAGGCATATTAAACTCACCCGACAACTGAGATGCGATCATTTTATCCCCTAGCTCCAAGGCAAGGAGTTTCTGCTTAAAAGTACTTGGGTTAGGATAGAATTTTGTTCCGAGTATTATATTTTCTTCTGTTGGTGATGATGCAATTGTAAAGTACCTTCTATTTCCTCTAACATCTGGCTTATTGTGCCCCAAAGTCCACTCTAAATACTGTCCGGGCTTAAAATCCATTCTCTCACTAGATTTAAAGACAAAATCATACACGTCGTTCGTTAGTTTGTTCTTTGCAACCAAAGTCAGGACCAGTCTTGCTCTAGGTGAAACAATGTAAGAAAAAATATTTCCAATTATCAAGGCAAATTCTGGCGTCGAATACACAAATCCAACATGTATCTGCATTCCAAAAAGGGCACCAACGATGGTAGCGTAAGCCACTTGTAGCTTTTTAGTTGGTGGAGTAGTTAGGGGCTCAGTAAGCATTATTGTTCCAAGGAAAATGATAGGCCAAGATGTAAAAATCTCTTTTAACAAGGCCACAACATCAAGTGTTGATGAGAATCTAGTTATAAATATAGAAAGAATGGCAACAGTAAGAAAGGTGAAGAACATTGTAAACCTTCTAACTTTCCTCAAAACAAGAAAGCCTAATATAGCTGTTGGTATAAGCATCGCCAAACTTCCCACCCACCAACTTCCTATACCAAAACCAAAAAAACCTAGAACCAAAATACCGACAGCAGCAGGGTTAAAAATATGCTTTTTCTTTATTACCAAAATATACTTTGACAGCATTGCAACAAAACCAACCAAAGCGACGATTTTAACGTCAGAAAGTGTACTAATTGGAAATACTAAGAAAAATAAAATGAGGGCGGTAATAGAGCTAGACTCTACGTTAGTTTGAACCTTGAAGATTTTTGCAAAAATTTCATTCGAAACATAACAAACGAAAGTCAGGGTAAAAAAAGTATAAATGAGACTAAGTCCTCCATATGAAACTTGACCTAAAAATCCAAGTACGATTGAAATACCCGCTAGGATAAAAAGTCCGTACAAAACAAGTTTGTACATTGTAATTCCATTCAAAAAATTGTCTATAAATTTCATGTAGTAATTTTAGCACAAACCACCCACCAGAGCATTTAGGTAAAAATCTCGGCATCAAAACCTTCAGATTTTTCAATGCTATAGTCAGGTCGAAGTATCAAATACTCAAAATTAAAATGTTTTAGTAGTTCCTCTGGAGACACGAAGAAAAGTCCGGTGGTCAAAATGTCTGCTGTAAGTGTGTCTTGTGCCACAGTCCACACAGACATAATTTGTTTAGGAGAAGATAGTGTATCTGGACTAATAACATGATGAAAATCTGCCCAAGCACGCCTGTTGCCCGCAGATCCACACATACTTTGGTTTTTAATTTTTATTACTCCAATAACCGACTCCTTATCTTCTGGGTGTTCAAGGCCTACTTTCAAATCCTCTCCTCGGTGTCGCATATCACCACCCGCATCAACGCAATATGAGCTTATGCCATTACTTTCCAAAAGCTCGCCCACAATATCTACTAGATAGCCTTTTCCTCCTGCACCAAAATCCAAAAGTGCTGGTTTTTTTATTTTTAAAATTGGTTTATTCCATTCTATTGCCTCGTCCCAAGAAAGTGGATGCTTTAACTCTTTCGATTCGAATGAATATTTTTCATCATACCCACTATCTACCAAAATCTGACCTATAAGCGGAGTGACTAGTCCTCGTGTGACGTCATACATTTTTTTATAGGCGATAAGCATTTTATCTGCATCCTCAGGCATAACAAAATCACCCGTCTCTTTACTCATTTTTGTAACCAGAGATTCCATTTTGAATCTTGAATAGGATAGGTCAAACTCAGCTATTCTCTTCTCAATTTTTGAAAGCAAAAGAGCTTCCTCTTCCGAGGAAAGCTCTTTTGCAATGTCTATTTCCCAGTGTGTTCCAATAGCTTCGAATTCAAACTTTACCATTCAATATTTATACTATAAAGTCTGAAACTTTCAAATTAAGCTTTAGCTTGAACTTGGATCTTTGCTACCGCATCATTCCAACCCTTTGGTGTAAGAGAAGAACCTGAAACCTTAGTTAGGTTTACTTCAGTCAATTTCTTTCCAACAACTAGAGCCTTAAAGCCTCCAGCAAAGTTTGTTTGCATTGTCTTAGAAATAGGAAGTGTAGCAAGTACGCCTACAGTAGCGTCTACAACAACATCATCTTTCAAAACCAAACTAACATTAATTTTTTCATTACCGCCCGGTGATACGTACATTCCCTCAGAAGTATATGTGCCATCTTTGTAAACATTAGCGCTCTCAGTAGGGGTAACAACTGGAGGCACAAGTGGTGCATTAACCGCAGGTGTATTTACATTTTCTGAAGGAGTAGTGTTTGTATACTTAAAAACACCGTACCCCGCAACTGCTAAAACTAAAACCACTGCTCCACTAATAAGGGCTGTATTGCTCTTCTTTTGTTCTTCTGGCATCATAAAATCAATTTGTTAAATAATAATGTAAGGAACATTCTAACAATTAGGGCTTTTTAAATCAATCAAATAGTATTTTTTCTCCAACCTCTAGCATGTTTTTTTGAAAAATCCTGTTTTGACTTAGTCGCAGTCTTCAATTCGGCTGTCTTTTTATTGGTATAAACGGGAATCGTCTTGTTAAAACTCTCTGCATATACACTGTTTATTCCGCCCACCAAGAACATACCCGCCAAAAGGCCACTACTCGCACTAGCTATTATGGTATTTTTAATTTTATTGTATCTTTTCTCTTTCATACTCATTTATACAACAATAAATGAGTTTTATTTCATTCTTACCTATTTAGTTTTTTTATACCATAAGCCATTATCTGGTCATCCATTAGGTTGCCTGCCACAAAAACCACATCACCTTCTTTCAAAAATTTCTCAATCTCAATATCAGGCGAAGCCACCACCTTTATTACCTCAAAACTACCCATTGGAGCCCGATAGTTCATATCAAAAGTATTTTGCTTTATGTAAACCACAACCCCCTTAAAATTGCCGGAGATGGGTCTGTAAGAGTTTATACCCCCGTAGAAGTCATTGCCTAATGGCAACCGTCTTTCTTCGCCTCTTTTCATAAGTTTTCCATGAAAAGATGTCATATTTACCAGAGCAGAGAGTAATGTAACAAAAACAAAAGTTCCTATGAATAAATAAAGTACCGGACTCTTATATCCAAAGGAAAAGCTCTTGAGCAGCCTGTCCAAAAGCAAAACTAGTCCAACCAAAACCACTAGCAAAAACCACGGTAGTGCCATTAAAAAGCTATAAACCCCCTTTACTCCAAAGCTCAAAAGAAATATATTTCCCTTCGTAGATATGCTAAATAGAACATAGCTCAAAAGAAAAGTTGAAAACACAAAAATCATAAATATAAGAAACGCCAAAAAAACAAGTCTAAAAATAAAATACGACTTAGACTTCATATTTATCTCGCCTTTGTCAATTTTTTTCAGTATCTCCTCCTTTATGTTGTTGTTTGTAATTTGTTCGTTCATTTTTTTATATTTCTATGTTTAACTCTTTATATTTATCCTTTAAAACCTTTTTGGCACGCATTATTCTGACACCCACCGTACTTATGGGAATGTGCAAAATCTCAGCTATTTCTTTGTAACTTAGCTCCTCTATATAGTAAAGAACTAAAATTTCTCGAAATTTATCTTCTATATTTGAAAGTCCTTTGTCTATAAAATCTTTGATCTCTTTTTGTTCTCTTTCCTTTATTATTGGATCTTCCACAATCGTATAGGAAACCAGAGTATCGAAATCAAAATAATTCAATGGATTTAAAGAATTTTTCTTTATAGCGTTTATGTATGTATTGTGTGCAATACGGTAAATCCAAGGTGAAAACCTTTGAGTCGTATCAAAACTTTTTATATTTTTATATGTCTTTATAAAAACATCCTGGACAACATCCTCAATATTGTCAGTATCTACTAAAAACTTTTTGCCGTATCTAAAAAGTTTGGCTTGGTATCTTTCCATAAGTACGCCAAATTTATCTGTATCTCCCAGAGAGACAAGTTTCGCCAACTCTTCATCTGAGAGATTAGAAGACTCCATATTTATCTATATACTATACACCTAATACAACTATGTAAATAAAATATTTCATTATGTTTTCATAAATGGAAAGGGCCCAACTCGAGCGGCGTCTATACGACGCCGAGAATATGGGCCCTTCAAAGGTCTTACAATCAAGTAAGCTAAAATATTCAAAAATCGAAAGGACGAGCCGTGCCGGGAAACACGGCTGGGCGGGTAGTTCACTTGTAGCAGAACGGACTAGTTGCTAGGACGACGCTGCTTCCTCCTGCTCTTGCTTGCAGGCGGTGCAGATCCGTGACTTGGGCCGGGCGATCCTTCGAGCGGCAGAGATCTCATCCCCGCAACGTGCGCAGATGTTGAGATTCTCACCCTTCTGTACGGCTTCCGCCAGCGCCACCTGTTCCTGGAGTTCTTCGAAGGCTGCAGTTGCAACCGCCGCTTTCACCTGGAGGTCGCCGTCCATGTACGCGTTGTCCATCTCATCCGGAGATTTCCCCGGGCTGACCGAACGCAGCGCACGCCTCACTTCAATACGCTCTTGACCTACATTCATAGTACCTGTCTCCCCCACAGTCAGCCCCGACGATTCGAGACCAACATCAGTCTTAATTTGTACTCCTAAAAAACATATCTGTCAAGAGTTATCCACAGGTAATTTGTTCATTATTTAATAGTTATTGGGAAAGAAGCCGAGGCGTCGTTCTCTGGTAAGCCAGATGGGTTGTCTTTTTCAAGTACTAGGGTTGCTGGCCCAGTATAAGAGTTTGTGATTTTTGCTGTAACTTTAAAAGGTACGAACTCTGCTGTCATCCAATCTCCTTGTGCCTGTGCGGGACCTATCCAAAGTACATTACCGTTTTTGTCTAAAACTTTTACTGGAAATGAGGCCTCAAAATACCACCCCGCTGCCTTGCCCTTTATTTCAAATTCTTTACCAACTACTCCACCTAGAGTTGGTGTGTCTACTACTATTTTTTCTTTTGATGCATTTATGTAAGTTATAGATGGAGCCAATACTTCTACAAATAATCTGCCGTCAGGAGTTCGACATTGTCTAGGATAACTTTCCATCACAGGATAGCCCGCACCCTCACAGTCCACAAAAGATTTAATATCTAGATTTACAACCGGAGCTTTTGTATCACTGTAATAAAAAAGGCTTAGTGCAACAATAATGACTACCAATATTCCAATTAAATAATTTTTATTCATAAGTCCATTATATCATTTTAAAAAATAAACAAGAAAAGCCCCACCCATGTAAAAGCGGCGTTGCTTTTCATGAGTAGGACTTGCCCCCTACTGTGGGGTTTGCATTTCCATGTCGTAGTACGTGAGAAGAGCCTGGTAGCACATCTCGTTCATCCTGAGATAGGATGTATCGAGAACGGCGGAACCTTCGTGCATCTGAAGCTTGCCGTTCTCTCGCCTCTGATCTTCTTCATCTCGCATCAAGATGGAGCGAAGAACCTCCTCGTAGACCAGCAGGCCTTTCGGGTTCGCACGCTTGTCGAGCAGGCGACGCATCGCTCGAACCTCGGCTCTGGCAGTAACGAAGATACGATAGCAGTTGGGCGCACTGAAGATCTCGCCCATGTCCCTGCCGTCTGCGACGAGGCCGGGTGCCTTGCGCATAGACAGTTGGAACTGTCGAACCGCCTTCCGAAGAATACCTATCCGTGCAATCCTCGGAGTGAACTTGCTCACCTCTTCTGAACGTATCTGGTTGCCCAGACAGTGCCCGTTCAAGAATACTCCACCGTTTGGAGCGAAAGTGAGGCCGTTCACGACCTCGATTGCGACTTCAGTCGCAAACTCGTCGGACGGATCTGAGACACCGTACCGCATAACTCCGAGAGCCACGGCACGATAGATTGCTCCGCTGTCGAGCAAATGAAAGCCCAGAGTGTTGGCCAGAAAACTGCCAATAGCACCCTTACCCGCTCCAGCTGGACCGTCAAGAGTTATGACGGTTGCTGTCGTATCCTGAAAAAACTGCGTGTCACCCAAGAGGCGCCTCCAAAGTTTCAGACTATATTAAAATCGGTGAAAATGCAATTTTAAAAACGATTTAGTTTATTCTCATTTCCCTAAGTCTTCTAACTCTTTCTGACATTGGTGGGTGTGTAGAAAAAAGTGAAACAAGTACTCCCGGCTTGAATGGGTTTACGATAAACATATGTGCCGTCGCTTCATGTTTAGGCTCGCCGTCCAAAGGATAATCTAGAGAATAGTTATGTAGTTTTTGCAAAGCTCCTGCTAGGCCTTCTGGATCTCTAGAGATGCGTGCACCAGTTTCATCTGCCAAATACTCTCTAGATCTAGAAACCGCAAAACTAAGCATGCTTGCAATAATTGGAGTAAGTATTGTTAAAACAAGAATGCTAATAAGGCTACCTCCTTCTCTATTTGAATTTCTTGAACCTCCAAAATATACTATCTGGGCTAAATATGAAATCGCTCCTGCAAGCGTTGCAGCGATTGTGGAAATTAGAATATCTTTATTTTTTATGTGAGAAAGTTCATGGGCCAATACTCCCCTGATTTCAGAGTCAGACAGTAAATCTAAAATTCCTGTAGTCACGGCCACCACAGCGTTATCTTCATTTCTTCCCGTTGCAAAAGCATTTGGAACCGGTAAGTCCACTAAATAAAGTTTTGGTTTTGGAATATTTGCCCCAATAGACAACTCTTCAACAATTGCATGGATTCTTGGATGATCGCCCTGACTCATCTCAGTGGCTCTATACAAACTCAAAACTATTTTGTGCGAGAACCAGTAAGAAGTGAAGTTCATAACTGCAGAAAGCACCAATGCCAGCAATGCTCCACTTTGTCCGCCCAAATAATATCCCACACCCACCACTAGTCCAGTAAGTGCACCTAAAAGTAATGTTGTTTTTAAATTATTCATTTGTTCTATTTTACAGCTGTTATAAGAAAATATGCAACTTTATGCCACTAAGGTTGAAACAACTCTTCTGGCAAAAATCTAACCTCCTTTACTGTATCAAATTGCATCGCAGTAGCTTTTATTTGTTGCCACAATATTGCAGTTCTACAAGAACCGCCTACAGTTTTATTCTGAGGATCTGCGAAGGTAAGCGTCGCTACCCCATCTACTAAGGTCGCACTTTGTAGCTCCAAACCAGCAAGTGGAAACTCGCTCGTAACTCCATTAGATTTTTCTTCTACACTAATTTCTCCCTTTAGTAACAACTTAATACTCTCAGTTAGAGGTGTGACTGTTTTTGGAATTTCACGCAAAACAGAAACTAGACCTTTTTCCGTACACTGCACACCCCCAACGCCCTGATCTAGGTCAGGATTGTAATAAAAAAGTTTTAATGTGGTAGTTTCAGAAATTGGTTGTTCTTTGTTGTTTTGAAAAACCAAAAGTCCGGCCATTATCAAAACTAAAGAAACTAAAAACCAGAATATTTTTTTAGGTAGCGAAAGATTCTTAAAATTGTGCATATTCTAATTATAGCACTTATAAAGAGCTAGGTATTATTTTGAAATTCTCTCCAAATACTCACCGTGTATTTTTGAAACAGGTTGCACAGAAAGCCGGGAGCCTATTTGTGCCACAGCAATGCCTTCTAGTTTTGGATCAAACTTTATTTGTGAAAGAGTTGTCGGTTCTTTGAACGCCATTTCAAATTTAATATCTACACAAAACCAAATTGGCTTTTCTTTTGTTGCTTTTTGATCAAAATGATCATCATTTTTATCAAACTGAGTTTCATCTACATGAGCTTTACTGCACACACTAGCTAGACCATATATTCCTGTAGGATTTTTGTCATTACCACCAGAATGATAAAAGAAAACAGTGTCTCTAACAGACATTAAATCTCTCATAAAATTTCTGGATTGATAATTCCGAATCCCCGTCCACGCGGTTTTTTTATCTCTCTTTAGATCAGAAATGGAGTAGCAATCTGACTCACTTTTTACCAACCAGTATTTTTTTGAATTTTTAGACATATTTATAATGCCATCATATCACATTTAAAATATCCACAATTTTGAGGCCTTATTTAGCTTGACATGTACATGGTAGTGTTATATAATACTCAACGGAGTAAGTAAGGATGCCTACATAGGTAGGCCCTATCAGAGGAGACGTCATGACCACACTCGCCCAGAAGCACATGCCCCTGCTGACCGTCGCCGATGCCCCCAGACCGAATCAGGTCGTCATCATGAAGGACTCGAAGGACGAGCCCCGTGTGATGACCGGAGCCATCAACGGCCTCGCGGAAGCCCTCATCAAGTCCGGCCTCGTCAAGGTCCAGGCCAGCGCCTAGGCGCAAACGGACGACAACTTCGTCTGAACACGGGCCCAGCACGCATCACGCGTCTGGGCCCTTTTCATATAATAATTTCTAATAATCAAAGTGAAATAATGTATGCTCGAGGGTTGTAGTTATAGGGTGAAGCTAATACAAAGGATGGCCATCATAGTTTCGCTTCACTTAATCAAATAACGCAAAAATATAAATGTTAAAAACATTAAATAATAAATTTCTTATTATCCCCCTTTTGGCCACGGCACTTATTGGTGGTGGCATTGCGGGAGTAGTGGGAGTTGCTAGTGCAGACTCCACACTAACTGGAAAACCAGCTTTCATGGGAAATATCGTTACTGCAATTTCTCAAAAATTTGGTCTTAATGAAACAGAAGTACAAGCTGTTTTCACAGAACAAATGACAAAAAACCGGGCGGAGATGGAGGCAAAAATGACACAGAATTTTGCAGCCAGACTGTCTACAGCTGTTACTGCTGGCAAGCTTACCCAGGTACAAGCAGATTTAATAACTGCTAAACATGCTGAAGTAAAGTCACAACTTGAAGCTTTGAAGCCGGTGAAAGGTGTAGTCCCAACAGAAGCTGATAGAGAAAAAATCAAAACTCTCATGAATAGTGTGAAAACTTGGGCAGAATCAAATAATATTCCCAAGGAATATTTAATGTTCGGCAAAGGTTTTGGTCACAGAGGAGGTATGGGAAAGATGATGAAATAATTAATTTTTAAAGAAGAGCATGGCTCTTATAAATAAACTAAAAGCTCCCTGGAATATCTCCAGAGAGCTTTTAGTTTACTAAAATTCATTGAGCATTTTTCTAGACCTGAGCTTGGCCCGAATATTTTTGTAGCTTGGGCAAAACTTTTCTACCAAACTCCAAAAGTTTTGAGAATGATTCATTTCCTGCAAATGACACAGCTCGTGTGCGACAACGTATTCTCTTTCTTCTGGGGTTACAAAAAGCAGTTGAAAGCTAAAATTAAGATTCTTTTTTGACGAACAACTTCCCCATCTTGTACTAGTGTTTCTAATGGATATATTGTTGTATTTAAAACCGTAAAACTTGTTTACCCTTTCTACATCTTTCACTATTACCCTCCTCGCCTCCTCTTTATTCTTTAAATATCCCCCTCGCCGATCTTTCTTGCTCTCTCTTTTATTTTTCAAATACTCTTTTCTCCCATTTTTTATAAACCTAATTTTCTGATCTCGTGAAAGTCCTTTAACCCTAGCCTCTTCTACAGATACAGTGGACCTGTCAGGATACTCTTTCATATACACAAGTCGGACTGGGCCCTTTGCTTTAGTATATTTTGCTCCAAGATTACCTCCGTTGTGTTCTTTTATTCTACGCGCCACATCAGTTGTAATTCCAGTATACAAACTCCTATCTTTACACTGAACTATATAGAGATAGTACATCTATTCAATCTAGTTTTCTTTTTTAAATCCTGTATAGGCTTTGACGATTTCAAGTGGAAGAGTAAATATAACTGTGTTAGATTGATCCGAAGAAATATCATTTATCGCCTGGAGTGTTCGTAGATGCAAAGCTCCGTCTGACCCAGCTAAAATCTTAGCAGCCTGTGCCATATTTTGTGATGCAGCAAGCTCTCCTTCTGAGGTAATAATAACTGCTCGTTTTTCTCTTTCCGCTTCTGCTTGTTTCGCAATAGTTCTTTCCATATTCTCTGGAAGTTTAATATCTTTAAGTTCTACATTGTTCACTCTTATACCCCAAGCTGTTGTTTCCTTTTCGACTATCTCTCGTATTCTATCTGCAATTTTTTCTCGTCCAGCCAAAAGTTCATCTAGGGTTACTTCTCCAACAATATTTCTCATCGTTGTTTGCGCATATTGAGAAACAGCATAGTAAAAATTTTCTACTTCTATAATAGCCTTTTCAGCAGAGGAAACTTTGTAATAGATAACGGCGTTTACAGTTACAGAGACGTTGTCACGAGTAATAGCGTTTTGGTCTGGAACATCTACTGCTTTAATACGCATATCTACTTTTTGATAAGACTGAAAGATTGGATAGACAATCCTCCATCCCGGTTCCAACATTTTATCGAACTTGCCCATAGTAAACTTTACACCTCTCTGGTACTGGTTTATCTGTTTGATACTAGCTAAAGTTATCAAAAATATAATTATTAGAATGATGAATAGTGCAGACATAATTTTTTTGTTAGTTATTAATTGCTTCTCACAATATATACCCGCATATATGTAGAGTCAATGAACTGCTTTAGCATATTGACAAACACCAATTTTTATGTATAATAATATGTGGAGGAGATACACCGTGAAGCACCTGCTCGTTCTCGTTTTGAGCCTCATTTCAGTGGGATGTGGTTTGAAAGACCCATATACCACCGAGACCGCCCACTTCATCGCCTACAATCAGACCGGCGACGATGTGGTCGCCTACATCGACAGCAAGGACATTGGCCTCAAGGAAAAGCCGATGCTCCCCAACCTGCCGACCGAGTTCACTCTGGAGATCAGGGTGCCCAAGCCGGCAGATGGTGGGTACTACCCGACCGCGCCGAGTTCCTCGGACGACAGGCTCGCGAACATCTCGGTGAACTTCAAGATCACGAGATACGGCACAACGACGAAAGCACTGACCTGCAAGGCTGGAGCGAAAGTCACTACCCGCCTGTTCTTCAGGTACACAGGGAGCAACACATACGAAGCAAGTTGCGACACCATCTAGGCGCACGCGTGGTGGAGAGCTGGACCATTAGGTCCCTCTCCCCGCGTTTTTTATTACTCAAAATCTTTTACGCCCTTGGGAACCAAGGCACAAAAACGCTAGTACGTTTTTTGTATTCTGCAAACTCTGGATTCTCTTCCATCTTTTTTTCGAGCATCGGCACGCCAGAAACTTTTAATATCAAAAAAGTAATTGTTATGGGACTTATCACGCTCCAAAAAACAGCAGACGCCGAAAGAGAAACTACCCAGATTCCCCACCACATTGTTACTTCTCCAAAATAGTTTGGGTGCCTTGTGTATTTCCACAAACCACTTTGCATTAGCTTACCTTTATTTTCTGGGTTCTTAATATACTTTGCCAACTGTGAGTCACCAACTGACTCAAAAACAAAACCTAAAATCCATATTGCTAAACCAACAAAATCTAAAAGTTCCAATGAATACAAAGTTTGTATAGAGCTATTATTTATTAGCAAAACAGGCAGTACAATTACAAATAGAAGAGCTCCTTGTAAAAGGTATACTTGGGCATAAGAACGTAAGTAAAACCACTTACCCCAGTCCTGTCGCCATTTTGCATAACGATAGTCCTCCAACTTTCCCTTGTTCCTTTTGTGTATATGCCATGCAAGACGAATGCCCCAGACAGCAACAAGTAGTAGAACTAGGAACCCGCGAACACCTCTAACTTCTCCAAATAAAAAAGAAGAAAGTGCTAAAAGTACAAAACCTAAACCCCAAGCCACATCCGCAACATCATTTCTTTTTTTAATAAGAGAATACACAAACCAAGAGCTCATATACACAAAAAGTATTAAGCCGAGTAGAAGGAAATAGTTCATTAAAGTACTTTATTAGATATTAAATAAGTCACCGTTGAAACTGATGAAGCCAAAACTGCTCCCCATATCATATCTACTATAGTAACCTTAAGTGGCCAGTCTTTAATCGTAGCTAGATTGGTTAAATCGTAAGTAGCGTATGTTATAAACCCAAATAGCGCACCGAAAACGAGAGCGTGTTGAATAGAGTTTTTTGCCAAAGCAGGAGAAATAACAAACAAAACTAGTCCTGCAATAAATATTAGATAAAAAATAATCGCTGCGTACCAATTAACATTTGGAGTCATAATATAACCCAACTGCTGTTTGTAAAAATCTTTTGATATTACTCCTAGCCACAACATGTCTATAGCAAAGAATACTGGTAGCGCGATAAGATAGAGTTTTATATTCATTTTTTTATTATTAATAGTTACTTATAAATTAAATACTGACACTAATTATAGCTTATTTACATGCAATGTGTTTGTGTGCTTTTCTGCTTCTATTATAATTTTTTCCATTTCTTTCACTGCTTCAATAGGATATTTACCCATTGCCGTTTCATCTGACAGCATTACAATATCCGCACCTTCTAGAACAGCCATGTAAACATCTGACACCTCAGCCCTAGTTGGACTTGGGTTTTCAACCATAGAAAACATCATTTGTGTCGCCACAATAACTGGACGACCTTCGGCCTTACACTTTTTTATTATCCCCCCTTGAACGAAAGGAATTTTCTCAAGTGGGATCTCACTTCCCAAATCTCCTCGAGCAATCATAACGGCATCTGCTGTTTCTACTATCTCATGCAGGTTTTCTACTGCGACCTGCCTTTCTATTTTTGCAATTATTTTTTGTTTACCGGAATTCTTTTGAATAATCTCTCGACACATATCTACCTCTTTTCTACCGCTTACAAAAGAAAGTGCTATGTAGTCTATACCCTTTTCAATACAAAAAAGTACTAGATCCTTGTCTGTTTCAGTAAGACCCGAAGCTGTGCTGGTATCGTATGTGTGTCCTTCACCCTCAGTTATTCTAGGTCCTGGCAGGTCTGCGACAATAATAATATTCTTACCAAGCTCCTTTGAAACTTCCCTGACCAAATCATAGTACTTTGCACCCTCTTCTTTGTTCAACCATGAAAAATTAAATCTGACCGCATCGACATTTGCATCCAGCATTTGTTTTAAAATTTCTTTTTCTACAGTAGCTGGACCAATAGTTGCAAGTATCTGAATCTTGGAGACTCCGAAAGTTAATGAATCCGCTTTTGACTCTTTGATTTCCTTTTTCACCATGTGGCCGTTTTCATCTAGGTCGTAAACAATCACTTTTTGAAATGGCACCTCAAGATTCGCTATATTCTCATCAGAAATATTTTCAATATATTTTACCAAAGTCCTTAGAGAGTTGCCGTGACCTACTACCAAAACATTATTCCCTTCTTTTATTTTAGGTAATATTTTTTCTATAAAATATGGAACTACTCTTTCGTAAACCATTTTTAGAGTCTCTCCATTGGGAATAGCATAGTCCCAACCTCTGTGCATATTGTTGTACTCCTCGTCACCAAGCATTATTCGCATATCCTCCTTATCCTTGCCAGTGTAGTCACCATAATCTCTTTCATTTAGCATTGCTGAGTGTTCTGTGGGTACATTGTATGAGTTACAAACATTCAACATACACGAAAGAGTTTCTATGGCCCTCACTTGCATAGAAGCAAACGCATAGTCTATCTTCAAATCTTTAATTAGAAGCCCCATGTCTTCCGATTTTTCAAAACCAAAATCTGTAAGATGCCTATCTCTGGTGCCAGTCCACTTGCCCAGCTTGTTCCATTCGGATTCCTGATGTCTAGCGATGATTAATTTTCCCATTTTATTTATTTACTTTGTTAGTCGGTTCTTTACCTTCAAAAAACTCAATGATATTTTTAGCAACAATTTCAGACATTTCTTTTCTTGCCTCGACGCTGGCTGATGCTATGTGTGGAGTTAGAATTACGTTTTGCAACCTGATTAACCCTTCTGAAATTTTTGGTTCAAATTCAAAAACATCTAGACCGGCTCCTGCAATAATTCCTTCAGACAATGCTTTTTCCAGAGCCATCTCGTCTATAACCGGCCCTCTAGAAGTATTTACCAAAAAAGCCGTCTTCTTCATCATATTCAATTTATCCCAATTTATTAAATGTTTTGTACTCTCCATAAGAGGAACATGAATACTCACAATGTCTGCCTTTTTCAACAAATCCTCTAAGGATGCGCAATATTCTGCTCCGCACTCTTTCTCAGACAACTCATTTCTTGCAACATCATGGTACACAACTTTCATCCCCAAAGCCTTTGCATAAAAGCCTACTCGACCACCTATTCTTCCAACCCCAACCAAACCGATAGTTTTTCCCAGAACATCCGTGCCAATAAAATTTGTTGGCGACCAACCTGTATACTTTCCATCTCTTACAAACTGATCAGCCTCTACTATTCGTGCAGCCAAGGCTAGTATCAAAGCTAGAGTATGTTCGGCAACTGCTTCAGAAGTTACTACAGCAGGCGCATTGCACACCGTAACACCTCTTTCTTTTGCTTCATTTATATTTATATTATCAAAACCACTAGCAAAATTTACAAACAGTTTAGTATCTGGAGATGCATCAAATACTTTTGAATCTATTTTATCCGTAAGTAGCGTGACGACTGCATCGTATTTTTTCTTTCCAAGAAAATTAACTATTTCTTCTTGTGTTGGAATACTTTCTACATCATTTACATCCACTTCATATCCTTTTTCCTTAAGTAAATTTATCCCAGATTCATCTATTCTTCTTGTTAAAAAAATGTTTTTCATGAATTAATTATAGCAGACCAAAAAAAGATTTTATTTTGTCCCAGGGCATAGACACTAGTAATGTGCCCAAAGTTACCAAAGCAAGCCCTACACCAGTTTGAATAGTTATTCCCTCAGAGAGAACGACTGTGGCCAGTATTGCAGTTAACACTATAGACAGCTTGTCTATAACAGTTACAGATACTGTCGGGCCCGTGGCCAAAGCCTGATAAAAAAATATCCAAGAAAGTGCACCACCTAGTGCCGAAAGAAAAACAAATGTCCAATTCTTACTTGATAGAGATTGAAGTGCGGGAATTGAAAGCTTTCCAAATGACAGTGCAGCAACTGTTACTATTATAGCCATTATTATTCCACGTATAGCAGTAAGTAAATTTGAATCAACCCCTTTCAATCCAAGTTTAGCGAAAATTGTTCCCAAACTTGCCATCAATGCACCTAGCAGTGCGTAAATTATGTACATGTAAATATTATACCAGAAACATTTCTATTTTTTTATATAAAAGAAACCGGCCAGCACCCCGTGTGGGCACTGGCCGAAGTTTGCGAAGAGTTGCGTGAGTTATGTGCACGATACCATCTGCACATAGAGCACGTCACGCTCACCGGTGTTGTGGAGATGTCGCCTGATGACCCTTGCCATCCCCCTTTGCTTTCGCTGTCCAGCGAACCACCTCACCTGGTCATGCTTGTTGAGGTTTGAACCCAAGGGAATGAAGACCCAGATCTCCTTTCCTTTAAGGAACGGTTCGAGGATCCAGCCGAGGCTCAGCGGATCCAGATCATCTCGGATGACCCCGGGCGCTCTCTCAATCTGGGGGCTCGCGCCTCCAACCTTCTTGACGAAGTAGATGACCTTCGTGGCTGACCTGAGCGTCACCCCTGTCACCTCCGCCAGACCTCCACGCGTGTTGCTTCGCCACGCGATCATGTCACCGACCGTGACCTGCTTGCTCGCGTCGATAGTTGCGTGAACCACCCTCCCTGCGTTGAATGCGTCCAAAAACGGACAGATGTCGATGTCGATGTCACCGCGAAGTGCCATGTCGTTTCTCCCCCGTAACACAATGGCACATTTTTAAATAAAAATCAAGGGTTGTTTTCATAAACGACAAAGCCCGCGGTGGCACTTCATCGTGCCACTTTCGCGGGCTCGGAACTTCAGAAACTCTCGTAGAGCGCCGGGCGCTTCTTCAGGAACACCATGTCAGCGCAGTTTCGCTCCTTGATCACTTTCTCCACGGTGGCCATCCCGTTCAAGTGAGCGAAGTGCCACTGAACGACATCGTCGGGCTTGAGGTCGAGACTGGCGAGAACGCTGACCCTCACCTGAATCCCTCGTTCATTGAACGGCTGGAAGTACTGGGTGATCTCGATTGACGGGACATCATTTCTAATTGCCATTGCACTCCTCGGGTTAGGGCTTCTTGAGGGAAACTTCGACGACGGTGTCGTCGCCAGGGACGGACATCACAGACGTCACCTGTGCGGCGTACTTCTCCAGCTTCTTGCCGTTGTGTGCGACGCAGTTCACCAGCTGGTCGACCCGAAGGTTGTAGCTGGCTGGCAGATTGACCGTCACCATCTCGCCACGCAGGAACGCGGGCGAGTTAGGAATGATGACCTCTTCCAGAATATCGTACCTGAAAACTCGTGACATGTGCTGACTCCTAACATGACAATACTATTGTTAACCAACCCTGTCAATGGCAAAACTAATTTGAAAGTTTACCTATAAAATACCCTTCCAAAGTTCCCATTGCATTTTGTTCCACATGATCTCTTTCTGACTTAAATAGTGATGTCCCGTCCTTACCACAAGCTTTTATAATATCTTTTCCACCAGGGTGACCTGGAATAAAATCCGTAACATCATAAACGTTTCCACTTACAGCAGTCCAACAATCTGTAGATTTATTATGTTTTGCTACTTCAGCAAGTGTATACCCCTTAGCTTCTGTTGCTGTATTTACAACTGGCGTATTGGTGCTTGTTGTGTTTACCTGTGTATTCACTGGAGGGTTCACTGGTACATTTATTTGCGTTTCGGTATTCTCAGACTTGGTTGTGCCCCAAAAATAGTACCCTCCTACAATGACGACCACAGCGACCAACACTAACAATATATTTTTATTCATAAATTTTATTTAGTTATTACAATAATTACTACACTCTAGGCACGTATATATTTCATATCATTTTCCGTTGTAGAAAACTATTGTTAATTAATACCCAAGATCTTCTCCCACCAATATAACCCTGACTTTTCTTCCATATATTGGATTCTCGCCATTAAACACTACTATTTTATTTACTTGTGTGTGAGCTCCATAAACACCCATCATTCTCACATCCTCTAGCGGCACCACGTGTTCGTACAGTCTTTCTGTTGCTTCATTAAGTGTTGGTGAAATTTTCTTTGTACTTGCAACTAGAATTAAATTTTGAGAAGTGAAAACAATGTGTGGCAACTGACTACCTGTGTTTGATGCCACCACAAATTCCCCTGTTTCTGCCAAAGCATGTACACTTCCTAAATAAAAATCAGATAGTACTGATTGCTTTCTAAGTTGTGCTTGCTTAGCAGGATCTTTTTCAGCAAGAATTGCCTCATGGAGATTGTTCCACTTATGCTGGCCAGATTTCAAATGCTCTATAAAACCGATTTGCTCTAGAGTTACTGATGCACCATTCATAATACTTGCTCCCTCTGGGATAAGTTCTTTAATTTTTTCCAAAGCTTCTTCTTTTGTTTCTACGAAAATCGCTTCAACATTTCTCTCAGCAAGGGCTTTTGTTGTTTTTTCAATAATTTCTTTTGATGCCAGTGTTATGTATTTCATATTTTTATTTTTAAGGTAATAGTTAATTTAGTATACAGGAGCATACTTTACTTTGTAAAGTAATTTAAGATATGTTATAGTGTTATCCATATGAAACCGAAAACTGTCAAATGCCCTATAACAAAAGTAGCTACTCTCCTTTCGGATACTTGGACAATGCTTATAATGCATTTCCTTATAGAAGGCCCGAAGCGCTTTTGTGATTTGGAAAAATCTTTAACCGGTATTTCGACTCGCACACTCACTCTTAAGCTAAAAAAACTATTGGAGGATAAAATGATTATAAAAACAAAAAACGGCTCCTACTCGGCAACAAACAAAGGTAAGGGTTTGAAACTCATAGAAGACTCAATGCGAAAGTACGAAAAGAAGTATATGAAATAGTTATTTTAGTTCAGCGAGCAGGCTTTCTGTATCAAGTGGTTTTGTAACCATTTCTACCTTTCCGTCATTGTCTACTTTCCATTCATCTTTTGGCCTGTCACAATATAGCTCCACCCCTATTCCATCTGGATCATTTAAGTATATTGCTTCCGATACTCCGTGGTCAGAAAAACCTGTTATAGGATATCCAGCATCTATAAGATTCTTAAAAACTTTCGCCAGTTCAAGTCGTGTTGGAAAAAGTATTGCAAAGTGGTACAAGCCCGAGTGACCTTGTGGAGGTGGAGTTGCACCCTTACCATTCCAAACATTTAGACCTATGTGATGGTGGTAGCCACCAGCCGAGAGAAAAACCGCAGAGTCTCCGTATGTTGCCGTAACTTCAAAACCCAAAACATCCCTGTAAAAACCGAGCGACCTATCGAGGTCCCCGACTGTTAAGTGTATGTGACCGATTTTTGCGTGTGGGTGTATGGGCATGAAAATATTGTAACAAAATGATTAGAGTAAATGAAAAGCCGCGGGACGTGGAGCCTTGATGCCCCGCGCTTTTCCCGCGACTGCTTGCGCCTACTTCGGCGCGACGATGATGTATGCGTACTCGATGCCTGGAACCATGAGGCCGTGCCCAGCATCGCGCGAATTCTCCTTGATCTCGACATCTGTTATGCGGAACTTGTCACCGAGGTTGAGCAGGGTGTATCGGAGCAGGTCGTCATCGCCCACCTCCTGACCCTTACCCGGGGTGAAGAGGAGAACGTTTCCTTCCACGAGCTCAGTGAGAGTTGTCTGTCTCACCGGACTCGACTCTTCGGCCGAAACGGCGACCTCCATCTGGGGAAGACGCTTGTTCAGGAGGTAGTACGACATCATGTCATACACGCACGCCTCGAAGGTGCGACCCTTCTGAACGGCCGGGTCGGCGCAACGAACTCGGGCTTCTGCCCTTGCTTCGCCCTCCTTCTTCATGACGTAGGACCCGACCACGACAACGAGAATTGCGAGCGCCGACACAAACGCGACAATGCTGACCGTCTTTCTCATGAGAATGTCTCCTTCTATAATCAATACTACAATTGTTTATACTTTTGTCAATTGGGTCAATTACTGATACTTAATATTAATTTATTAATTAATGGTGATGATTGTGATGTGAATGTTTTGACTTATACCCCTTTAAATAAGTAACTGCGAGAATAGTCACGATTGGAACAGTGAGAACAAGACCTATACTACCGACAATCGCTCTAACTATTTCAGTTGCAAATATTTCCAAATTAACAACCGTATCGAAACTCATATCTGCCATCTTAAAATAGAGCAAGATAGGAAGAGAAGCTCCAGTATATGCGAGCACTAGAGTGTTAACTAATGCCCCAACATGTTCTCGTCCTATTCTTAATGCTCTTGAATACACTTCTTTCTTAGACATTTCTGGATTACTATCATAAAGTTCACTTACGACTGCTGCTTGTGTAACAGCAATATCATCTAGAACTCCCAATATACCGATTATAATTGCACCGAGCAGAAGTCCAGTGAAATCCAGAGTTCCACCTGTACCTAGATTAAGATAAGTAGTTTCATCTCCAGTAAAACCAGATAGACTTGTAATACTAACTGCAAACAATGCAAATAACCCCGTAATCAAGACCGCGATCATAGTGCCTGAATATGCAACTAAAGATTCTCGGTTGAACCCATGAGTAAAAAATATCGCTCCAAAGAGAATTCCGCTCGATACCAAAGAACTAGTTAGAAGCGGATTCCATCCATTGAGAAGCCCCGGCAAAAGAATGAAGAAAATAGCAAAAAAACTAGCAAGTAGCGCTAAAAGAGATCTCACCCCCTGCCATCGGCCAAACCAAATAATGACCCCAATAAAAATAATTACAATTAATACAAGTGAACTGCGACGGTCTATATTTATAATCCCGTATCTTTCATTTCCGTTTATATCAACCAAATAGTTAAAATAAAATTTATTACCCTTCTTGAGTTCTAAGTAATCATTTTCGATAGTTATAGTCTCACCCTTTTTTGGACCGTCTAAAACCTCAACTCTAATAGTTTGATATGTGTGTTTAGTCTCTGTGCCAGGAATTTCCTTAACTTCACTAGCTACCACATCCAGCACCTTCCCTCTCCATGTGCCCTGATAGTCGTCGTGAACTTCTTGGGCCTGCAGACTGGAAACAGATGTAAAAAATAGACCTAAAAACAGTAATGTTACTTTGAATAAACGCATGCGCTGATTATAACAAAAAATCATCGATTTACATCGGTGATTTTTCATGGGTGCATGGGTATAGAATAAACTATATATCTTGTTCTGAAGAATAATATGTTCTACCTGTTTTATAGGAATCAAATGCAAGTTTACAAAATTCAAAAAGAGGACCGTCCTCAGGCAATTCATTTAAATCATACCAATTCCAACTTTCAGCTTTTTCGGGTTCCATTATTTGAGGTTCACCACTAGCCCACTCTGCCATCATGCCCACGTGAACATAATGTTTGGGAGCATACTTTGTAACATTTGTTAAATACATAAACTTTAGATTTTTTATTTCTAAACCACATTCCTCATTAGTTTCTCTTGTTGCACACTCTTCAAAAGATTCCATGTACTCTAGATGTCCGCCTGGAAATGAATATTCTCCAGCCCCATGAGAACCCTTACGTTTAGTCATTAAAACTTTTCCATCCTTAAAAATCATCACCCCCACCCCGACCTTTGGTCTTTGATCTTGTTCATTAGTCATAAAAGTATTATAGCAATGGGTTAGATTTTAGATAATTTTCAATTAGAACAACGTCGGCAATATCTTTTTCACGTGCCATAGCTTTTTTTACTTCAGCCAAAGTTTTGAGAGGAAGAAAATTTATTCCATTAACCTTAGTTGCTATTTTAATCCCCTCTTCCGGTGACAAGGTTCCGCCCTTCCACCAAAAATCATCATATGCCTCTGCAAAATCTTTTGAAATCATTTGTCTCGGTCTGCCCTCAATTTCAATTACCTGATAGTTCCAACCTGAATTTTTTAACTTTTCAAAAAGTTCCTTGGTTATAAGCAAATCTATATCTCTAATTTCACGAATTCCAAGAGCCCCCAGAATTCCGCTTCCCATAACCATGTACTGGTCAGTCGGTAAGTCTAGTTTTTGGAGCTCTTCAAAAATGTTCATTGGATTATTATAGCAAGGTGGTGGAGTGGGAGGAAGGAACTACCCTTCCATCAAGTCGTAAACTCTTTTAGAAAGTTTCTTCAAATCAAACTTCCGCCAAGGCCATTTTGTTTTGGTTATTGTCAGAACTGCGATTGCATAATGTGAATTTTTACCCACAACTACTCCAGCATCACCGCTATATTTTATTACTGCATAACCTTTGTTAATGGCAGTTTTTATACCTCTATACACATTCCACTTGTATCCGTTTATTTCAAGCCAACCACCTTTTCTGTAATAACTTTTGAATTCATCAATATTTAAACCACCTCTTCCGTCTCTACTCCACTTAAGTAGATATGATTTTAATTTCTCGGATACCCACTGGTTAACCAATTGGTTAGTTTCTATTTTGTAAAATAATTCTGCTAAATGTTTAGCATTTGATACTGTAATTTTGGATACGCGATATTCTCCCTCTTCTTTTAACCTATCTAAGAATTTTCTAGTTACATCACTTCCAGACCATCCATTAGGTAGAATTATATTACTATTGATATTTTCTCTACCAGCTATATCAATAAGAACATTTGATGCCGTGTTGTCACTTCTGGTAAGCATCAAATCCAAAAGGTAATCCAACGTTACTTTTTCTCCTGTTTTTAATAATGGTCTATGATCTCTGTGTGTGTTACTTGGGAAAAATTTTGGGTTATCTTTATCAACTTCGTTTATTGAATTGATTTCAACAACATCTTCAAGTTTTCTTTGTCCTACACTTATTTGTCTAAGTATTTCAGCACCTACAAAAACTTTATATATACTTGCCGGATAAATGAAATGCTCCATGTTGTATCCAGCGATTTGAGTGTTTGGGTTTTTTAAATCAATAACTGCCAAGGATATTTCACTCGGTTTAGGATGAATTGTTTCGATGATTTCTTTTATTTTTTTACTTAGCTCGAGATTTTCTTGCATGAGAGGATTATAGCAGAGTGAAAGTGTGTTAGTTACATAAAATATGTTCTACCATCATTTGAGCCTACAAGAAATAATATTTCTCCATTTAAATCCCTTTGTTTTAGCTTAATTAATGAACTGTGTAATGATAGGAAATATTATTGAAGTTATTATAAAAGTAAGAAATACTCCCAATGTTATTCTTCTATTTTTTTCTAATTTTGTATGCTCTGGCCCAAAATCAAATTCAACGCTTGGCCATAATTTATTCACCCAGTCCATAAAAATAGCGATTGGATAAGCACCTGCTATCCAATATACCACTAATGATATTATGTAAAAATATAACTTACTACTGTGTATAAAATCTCTTACGGTGGATGGATTTGGATCTGGTGAAATAAATTTACTTATTATACTTATTATAAAAAACCCGAGGATAACAGAAGTGATATGAAAAATTATATTATTATATCTAACAAACCAATGATTTTGTGGCTTAACTGCATCGAAAATGATTTCAATTTTATTAAAAATACCTGCAACCCAATCTCTATCTTCTCCTTTTACAATGAACCTATTGCCATAGTTTCCATTTCTAAGCGAAACATCTATTCTTCTATCTAATTTATAATCATAATATTTAATACATATCGATTCGACCTTTTTCAAATCAATTATGTCACCATCTTGTAATAATTCTGATGATTCGCTTTGATACATAGTTCCCCCACAATCAAACTCTAAATCTAATGAAGAATGGTTATTTAAATTTTTAGAATACTCATATTGTTGATTAATGACATTCCATATATACAAAATATCTTTTTTTGATAAGACTTTATTATTAATTTTTTTATCCCTAATTTCTCTCATTAAATTTACTAATGTTATAATAAAGCAAGTTAAGTGTCTCACAACTAAATGGCAGACAGTCATTTAATTATACAGGAAATACAATGGTGCGGGAATCGGTCACGGATATTTTTAATTCCGTCGAATTAAAAATTCCTCGACCCCGACTCGCGACAGTCATTACTATGACTGTAAACCGCTCCGTCTTTCGATTCCCTACGCAGAGTCCCTCAGACTCTGCTGTCTCCAGGCAACGAAAAAACTCCTCTCGGAGTTTTTTCTTTGCTGGGAGACAGGGAATCGAACCCCAATTAAAGGCTTCA
>CAYRHZ010000007.1:0-27224 GCA_964424295.1 uncultured Candidatus Saccharibacteria bacterium
ACCAAAACACTTGCTAGTGTTGGTCTTATTGTTGAAACTGAAGCACTATAAACTACAGACTTTAAACCTTTAATTAAATTTGGAGCATTAAAGGTAAAAGGATTATTGTTTGAAACCTTAGGAATATTCGGAAAGTCATCAACTGGAAAAGACTTTATTGTAGACTCTGAGTGTTTTGTGGATACTTTTAAATTACCATCTATTTCTTCTAGACTTATGTTTTTATCGTTTATTATGTTTGAGATGAAGTTATACAAAACTGAACCGGATACAGCTATTTTTCCTGGCTTATTAACTTTTACAGGAATACTGATTTCTATACCTAAATCCAGGTTTGTTGCCTTAATGGTTAAAATTGAGCCTTCAGCTTCAAGTAGTACACAACTCAAAATAGGTAGTGTTATGTTTTTGCCAGTAATTTTCTCTACCTTTCCAATAGCGTATGAAAGTTTTTCTTTAATGCATTCTATATTCATAGTATTAGTTTAATTTATTTTATTTAAAGAATTCTTACTATTAGGTGTGTGTATATCTGGAAAAGTCCAATTTACCCTTATTTTAAGCCTCTAAATTTTATAACCCTTGTGGATAAACCATGTATTATAATTTATAAACTTTTTTATAAACCACCTTATTAACAACCTTTGCAAAATTACCCATAACTTATATACACACTATACACAATCTTTTACACAAAGATAGACCGCAATTGGTTTATCTCTTGCACCAGCATTTCATCGGTTTTTATATCATTTTTTATCTTTTCACAAGAATGCATCACGGTTGTATGGTCTCTTCCTCCCAACTTCTCCCCTATCGCAGGAAATGAAATATTAAAATCTTCTCGAAGTATATACATTATTATTTGTCTAGGTTTAATAATCTCTTTCTTTCGAGTCTTGTCATAGATTAGCTGTTCTTCTATGTTATAAAATTCGGATACAGTCTTAACTACCTCCTTAATAGATATTATTTTCTTTGGTCTTGTGTTGTTTTTAACAAAGTTTTTAACTTCTGAAAGACTTAGCTCCCTTCCTTTGAGCTGGGACTGGCAAGTAATAGAGTTTATAGTTCCCTCTAGCTCTCTTATGTTGCCGTTTATTGAGTAAGCAAGGTACTCTATAACCTCTTTGGACAAAGGGTATTCACTAGAATTAAGTTTGGCTCTAATAATAGCTATTCTAGACTCGTTGTCGGGTGTAGGAATATCTACTGTCATTCCAGCGCTAAATCTAGACTTTAGTCTGTCCTCAAGATCTTGAATTAGTGCTGGGTGTTTATCTGATGAAAAAATAATCTGCTTATTGTTTTCATATAAGTGATTGAATAAGTGAAATAGCTCTTCTTGAACTTTCATTTTTCCAGAAAAGAACTGAATATCATCCATTATTAAAACATCATATTTTCTATATTTTTCTTTAAATAAGTTCGGTTTATTAAGTTGGATGGCATTAATAAGTTCCTGAGCAAATTTCTCAGAGGTAGTATAAAAAACTCTTCTACCACCGTTATTCTTTAAGTAGTTTCCTACGGCTTGTATTAAGTGAGATTTTCCGTGTCCAGGTCCTCCGTAAATAAAAAGTGGGTTATAAACTATTCCAGGTTTTTTGATAACAGCCTGACTTGCTGCGTGAGCAAACTCATTAAATGGGCCAACAATAAAAGAATCAAAGGTGTATCTAGGGTTTAGATTGTCGTCCTTGTTTATATAAGTGTCCGCCATCGGTAGTTCCCTATTTACTACCTGCTGAGGCTTGTCATTAAAAGCCTTCTCTCGCATTTCTTCTTTAGATATGACGTACTGTAGTGACTGAACGTTTCCAGAAATTGTTCTAAGAGTTTTTAAAATTACATTATGAAATTTACTACTGAGCCAATCCTGTACAAAAGTGTTAGGTACTCCAAGATGAACAGTTCCGTTTTCTTGTTTGACGATGAAAGTATCTTTGAACCAAGTATTGAAGTTTGGTTTTGATAGATTTAATTCCATCTCGACAAGTACTCCATCCCAAAGTTTTTTATTTTCCATCATAGTCTAATATTATATAGAAAAGAAAAAAAGATAGCACTTGTTAAATACATTGATTTATGTTAATAATGTGTGTACAAGGTGTTAATAACAAAAAACCTGTAAAATCTAAAAATATGTCACAAACATACCAACCAAAAAAGAGAAAGAGAGCAAAAGCCCACGGCTTCCTAGTTAGAAGTAAGTCTGCTACAGGCAGAAATACACTACTTAGAAGAAGACGAAAAGGTAGAGCAAAGCTTTCTACAGTATAGTAATATAAGTTTTAACATAAAATGGCTCTATGGAGCCATTTTATGTTAAAAATCTAAAAATATAATATGTTGCCAAAAAATAGAAGAATCCAAAGGAAAATGTTTGACACAATACTGAAGTCTGGTAGAAAGTACTTTTCAGACTCTTTTATTCTATATGTAGCAAAATTTACACAAGAAGAAGCGGGTCACCCAAGTAAATTTTCCTTCTCTGTATCAAAAAAGGTGTCAAAGCTTGCTGTTTCTAGAAACAGACTAAGGAGAAGAGGATATTCGGTAATAAGTAAGCACATAAAAAGAGTTGGTGGTGGATACTTTTGCTTCTTTGTGTACAAAAAAGGCTTCAATGAAGAGTATTCTGTTGTAGAGAGTGAAATTCTTGGGTTACTTTCAACTTCAGGTGTGATAATATAGTGAAATGGTAAATATATTTCACACACTAGTTTCAGAGCCATTGTATAGCGGACTCGTATTTCTAATAGAAAAACTCCCCTTCTTTGATGTCGGGGTTGTTATTATCATATTCACTATAATAATAAAGCTAATCCTTCTTCCTTTGTCTATAAAGGCATCAAAGTCTCAACTTGAGATGAAAAGTGCTGAAAAAGATCTAGCCTTAATTAAAGAAAGGTATCCTGACAAGTCTGAACAGGGTGTAAAAGTGATGGAATACTATAAAGAGAAAGGCATGAATCCTTTTACGGGTATTTTTGTGGTACTAATTCAAATACCGATTCTTATCGGTCTCTACAGGGTGTTTATAGGCCTTCCAGATATAAATACAGACCTGCTTTACTCTTTTGTTGCTGTTCCAGAATCAATAAATATGATTTTTCTAGGTTTGGTGAATATGGCAGATAAAAGTCTAATACTGGCTATTTTGGTGGGTATAACAACATACTTTCAAACAAGTTTGGCAACAAGCCCCTCCCCTACAAACGACACTAGTAAGCAAGGTGATCTAGCAAAAGCTATGTCATTTCAAATGAAATACTTCCTTCCGCCATTTATAACAATAATCATCTACAATATATCTTCAGCAGTTGCCCTATATTTGTTTGTGAGCAACCTTTTCTCTATTGCGCAAGAATACTATATTAGGGAAAAGTATCACAAATCTATAGCAGTGGTATAAAAACTATTTAGTAACATCCAGGCTCCAAAGGCTACCGTCTCTTTTGTTCACAAATACTAGATATTGTTCGTTTTCAGACAATATAGGTTTTACTATATCAATAGTCTCACTTGTTTCAGTGCTAGTAGTCATTACCACATCAGAAGTGTTGTTTTTAAGATCATATTTCCAAACATCATCGGTTAGCTGGGTTAATCCCTTATACCATCTTGTTAGAGTAGGTATCTCTATAGATTCCTTAGAAACAGCACAATAGACTACATTTCTATCTTTCTTACTCCACGCACATTTTTCAGGTAAAGCAGTAGGTGTGATGTTTGCTGTCGTTCTATTTTTAATATTATATAAGTACATTCCTACTTCCCCCTCGTGGTTTAGATACAAAACTTCACTAGCATCATCATTTACTAAAGTAGACAACCCTTTTATGTTTCCAAGAATTTTTCTGATATTTCCATTTGCCGTATCTACAAAATATAGAAAACCATCAGTATTTTCTTCTGGTTTTGTGGTTAGGGCAACCGTTTTTGCATTTACATATTGAGAAAGCACTTCTTTTATTGGAGAATTCCAGATAAGTTTCTTTGCTCCCCCACTAAAATTAGAAATATATCCATTTGACGAGCTGGTATTTTGCTCTAAATAAAACACACTAGATCCAAATACAGAAACATCACTTATTCTTTTTGGAAACTCTATTCCAGATATTGTATTCTCTGTTGTGGTGCTAATGTTTTTAAGTGTTAAAGAAAATGTGTCTACAGTAAGATCATCATCTTTTAGGTATCTAGCAATAAGTGATGTGTTTTTGTCTCCCCAAACAGCATCATAGGCTTGGGGTATGGTCGTGTTTGATATTCTGCCTGAACGAGGAGAGAAAAGTTCTACCTCGTAAATGTGCCCAGTAGCTTTTTCAATATATCTCACAACGGTTCCTGCCTTTACATCAACTGTTCCGGCTCCAGCAACTGGTTCAGAAGAAAGTTTTCTAAGTTTTTTTACAAAATCTACCGTAGGTTCTTCTACACCTGGTTGCTCTGGTGTAGGTTCTCCGTCATTTGGATTCCCTGTGTTCTCTCCACCAAAAGGAAAGAAGCCTCTAAATGTATTGACTATGCCCCCACCATTTCCTCCAGTATCGCGCCCAAGAAAATAAAATCCAATAAGTCCAATTAGAACTATTGCAAGAACTGTAAAAATTATTATGTAAGTGGTTTTCTTAGACATTTGTTTATAAGTTATATACAGAAAAGTGTGTTCCACGAATTTGTGGGACTCCGTTTCTAGGAGGAAAAACTCTTAATATTCCTCTGTAAGGCACAAAAGGTGTTCCATCTGGGTTTAAGCGTGGTGATCCATTAGGATTTGTTGTTCTGGTGAGCTCGTCCGCTTCAGTTTGGCTACCAACTTCCCATTCAGCCCTCATACCATTTGCAGCGGCGGCCGCTGAAAATGCATTAAGTCTTTCGGTGGTTTTCGATTCTGGAGTAGCGTCTATACAAGTTCCGTTTTGATGACAGGCGTTTTGATGGGTTCCGCTTGGCGGGAACCCCTCGGTTATTCTCCATGGAATATTGTTTGCTCGCATTGCCGCATCAAGTCTTAATAGTTTCGGCATCATTATTGAAGATATAGTTTTTCCAACCGCTGCACCGGATACTGGAAGGCCAGTTCCGGCGAAAGGTAAACATCCACCCGCACAAGCTCCTGCTGGAACGACGGGTGTAACAACAGGGTTCGTGGGTGTAACAATAGGCCTGTTTACTAATATATTAAAATTAAGAATTTGCGGGTTGATTGTGCTTAAAATTACATAAGAAGAAATCACCAGAAGCAGTCCCCACAAGGCGTTTTCGATATACTCTCTTCCTTGTGTTTTTCCAGACAAAGCATCAGATGTCGCATACATAACACCTCCAATTGTGATGAAGACGAAAGCTAGTGCCACAGCGATACCAACTGTTAGATTGAACGCGGCTGGTAAATATGTTGAAAGGTTGGTTCTTCCGGCGGCATCTGCTACCCCAGGTAGCGGGACTAACACATTATAGTCATTGGCTGTTGGAGGTTGAGCTTGTGCATACACACCTGAAAAATTCCCTAAAAATATTATTGAAAAGATAAATAAGGCCAAAACCCTGACTATTGTTTTTTTTGTCATATTTTTCATTTAATTATTTTTGCTTTCAAAACTTAAGTTTAAAATACTACTAGCGTATTGAAGTATTCTTTCTGTGTTCTCAATTGAAAGTGAAATATTTGCTATTCCAGATACACCTTCCTTTTGTCTAAATGTTTGAGTCTTGTTTCCGGAGTTTTCGCTAATAGGAACACTATTTATTGACCATTTGTAAAATAAATTATCGGAGTAATCTGTTGATTCGAAAAAGAAAGGCACTCCCACTAAAGTTATTTCGCCAGAGCTCTTAAGTGTTTCATTGTTTGAAAATCCTTTCTGGAACTCTATTCCAGTGGCTGGGTTTTTTACATACATTGTTATAGAGGGCTCTATAGGGGTTATTTTTATGCTCGCATATCCCAAGTCTCCCGTTGTTGCAGAAGTAGCTTCCACATCTATATCTATACTTCTTGAAATAATTGAGCCCTCAAGCGAGTAAACATTTTTTCCATATCCAGAGGCTGTTTCAACAACTGAGCCATTTTTTCTCCACTTGTATATAAGATTTTTTGGATTAAGCTCTGCGCCATTTGAGCCAACTATGTGTGGAAGGGCTACAATTTCAATTTTTGACTGATGACTAAAAAGAGACTTGCCTTTGTAGAAAGGTGGTACAAATCCACTGCTTTGGTATAACAAATCTATGCTAGAAGGAGTTAGTCTATAGGTTTTTTCAAAACTTCCTCCATCGGCAGTTTTTACAGATACCACCAAGGTAGTTCTCTGGCCGTTACCGCCCATAGTAAAATTGAATACTTTTTCACCAACACCAGATTTTATTGTTTTTCCATCAACTTTGTATGTTATTTGGGCAGCATCTATGTTTGTGGCGTAACTTGTTAAAAATACATAAACAACCTCATTGGCCTTTGGTATCTCCGGCACCATCTCAATATTTACTATATCCCCCGCTGATTGAGCATTTGTGATATTAAAAATACCTAAACTGAACAAAAATATTAAAGGTACCAAAAGATAAGATTTCATTAATATAATAATAGCATAATCATTTTTATGTGCTTTTGTCTTATTCACATTTTTATTGATCTGAGGTGGAATAATTTGGTTTGTTCAGTTTTTTAATTTTTGCTCCAGCAACCATGGCCCCTTTTGCAAGTGTCGGATGTTTTTTAGCAATTTCTTTTATTTTTGTTGTTCCAATGAGATATACAACAACCATGGTCCATGCCGGTAATATATTTAAATACGGCACCATCTCGATAATTCCTCCCCCAATCATTGATGTAAGTCTCTTTGGAGTTAACATTTTTATTCCATTTGTATAAAACCACAAAAAGAATGTTAGAAATGCGAATATGCCAACTAGAGCTGCTAAAACATTTCCAATTATAGGTACCCAACCGAACAATGCCTGTAAGGCATCAAAGAAAAGAGCCACCCCTATCATTAAAAAGGCCTCTGAGTCGCTAATTTTATTCTCGCTTTCCATATTTATATATTTTACCACCAAAAACCTATGATTGCTGGCTGTTTTCCAAGTCCGCACGGGCCTTCTTTATAGACAAAACCTGAGAAGGGTCAGAGGTAATTATTTGGTCCTCGGTATAAGAAGCAATTATTTTTATAGCAACATGCTTCAGTCCCGCAAAAAAGATTCCTTCTCCGACGTCGGACTCAAGTAGAAGATATTTTTCTTCATCTGTTAGGTTGAATGCCTGTTGGAGCTTGTCTATGGCTGTCGGCGACTGCTTAAGAAGGATTTGTATAGAAGAGTTGGTAATAATAGGTAGTCCATAAGGAGACTTCATAAAGTCGTCCACGTCTTGAGTAATAGTTGCTAGTCCCAAGTAGTATTTTCTTCCTCTTTTCGCAAGAGAAAGTAGGAAAGATGCAGTATCTTCAGACTTCATCATCCACCAAGCCTCATCAATAACAAGTAGTCGCTTTTTAAGCTTCTTTCTAATCATGTTCCAGATGTAATGCATAATGATATACATCGCAATAGGCTTCAGTTCGTCCTCCATGTCTCGAAGCGAGAAAACGATGAAACGTTTATTTATGTCTACGTTACTTGGTTTGTTTATAAAGCCCGCCCATGTTCCACGGGTGTATTTTGTAAGTCTTTGGGCAAGAGAGTCTCCCCCTTCCATTCCAGAGAGAACCAGTTCAAAGTCAGAAAGCAGTGGCGGTTCAACATTTTCAAAGTTTGAGTCAGCAGTTATGTCCTTTAATGCATAGGTTTCTGTGATGGCTCGGTCAATAATAGCGTCCTCTTCAGCACTTAGTCCTCCCATCATAATTCTAAACAAACCAACAAGGTTAATGATGTTTGATCGTAATACGTTTGCAAATGATTCCCCTTCTCCGGGGGCTGGAAGCTCAAAAGGGTTTATGTGGTGTTCTGAGTTTAGTGAAATATTAAAATACCTTCCTCCCACAGCTTCTGCGAGGTACTCGTATTCTTTTTCTGGGTCGATAACCATAACGTCTGCGTCAAACATGAGCGTTCTCAAGATTTCTAGTTTTGTTGCGTATGATTTTCCGGAACCAGACTTAGCAAATGTTATGGAGTTGAAGTTTTCAAGAGAAAATCTATCAAAAAGGACTAGTGAGGAATTGTGTCTATTAATACCATAGAGTATTCCCTTGTCAGAGGTTAGGTCAAAAGAAACAAATGGAAATAGAGATGAAAGTGGCGAAGAGTTGAGTTTGCTGTAAACCTGTAGGCCATCAGTTGCTATTGGAATAGCCGCCTTGAAGGCTTGTTCTTGCTGGAACAAAGCCGGTTTAAGGTATACAAGTTTAGCTTCAAGTATAGATTTTATCTCTGACTCCACTTTATCTAGTGCCTCACTAGAATCTGCGTACATTGTTATATACAAACCAACATCGAAAAGCCTTTCTTGTGCTTGTTGCAAGTTGTCTCTAAGATTTTCCAGGTCTTGGTATGCCGTATCAAGCATAGGATCTCTAACCAGACCCTTGGCCTCTCTGCTATTTATTTGGCTTTGTACCTCAGCCACTTTCTTTTGAAAGTTTCGCAGTACACCAGCAGTATCGATTGGGTTAATAAATATAGACACGTCGAATATTTTGTCTAAGTTTATTATTGGAGAAAACCAGCTGTCTGATAAGTATCTCGGGTAAGAAATAACGAAAAAGCTTCTCAAGACTTTTTCACCAAGATTTATTTCCTTTGGTGTTACCTTGAGTGCGCTCGGAGCAATAATATCCTTAAGCTCTAGGCTACTAGAATCGTATATCTCCTGAGGGAGGATTGTAGATATTGGCTTTTCTTCCGTATTCTTTTTTAGAAAATCAAATATTCCCATAAATTTTATGATGACTGCATAGGCTTTTCTGTGTCACCTGGATTAAATATCTTATAAAACAGCTCTATCACCTCTTCTGTTCCAAGCCTCACAACCCTGATTCCGCATCTGGACAGCCCTTGCTCTACAACAGACACTCTCTGTTCAAGCTGTGTTCTGTTTTCTTCGAATGAGGCTTCTTTTTTCTGTTGTTCTTCGCTCGCAGATCTTTTTTTAAAGAAACTTGAGCCATTTTTTATATTTATCATTGCTGGATCATAAGGAACTACAATAAAAAAGCTTTTCGTCATGATGTTTGTTGTTTCGGTAAACTTTTTTATGAAGTCGATGTATTCTCTGGTTTGTATTTTCATCAAATCGTTCATCTGCTCTTTGTATCTGTCCTCCAAAAGGGCTATATATGGCCTAATATCTAGTCTTCTAGACTGTATTGATATTTGAACCGTAAAATCTAGAGAGTTTAAAAAATCTTGGAACTGCAAGACAATAGCTTTTCTTTCATCTTCAGATTTTAGACTAAAGTTTAGAGATGAAGATAAAACAACTCCTCTCATTGAACCGTCTTTTAAAATCGCAATGCCATCACGCACTTCTTTTATCGGAACGAACTCTTGTGTGGCTTTAGAATTTACAGGCATGGATATATTATAACAAAAAAATTATAAATTACTTTGTATTTTTTCCGCTCTCGCTTGTTAACGGATTTAAATTTTCATTTATATCCAGTGTCCAAGAAAGTTCTTTTAGTTTGCTGTCAGAAAGTCTCGGGACATAAACTTGTCTGGCATCTTTTTCTTCGGGAGCAGCGGCCACAATTTTCTTCTGCTCCTTTTTCCAAATGTATAAATTCTGTTTGGTGTAAAATGTAAAAGCAGATTCAACAAAATCAATGAAAGGTTTGTTATTTATTTTATAAAAAGCCAGAGCAAGTGATAGTGGTATTACGATCGCAATTGGTATTATAGCAACGATTAGGGGTATATACTTGTATATCACAAAGGCCATTCCTGCTCCTCCAGCTATGTAGATGAATTGCTTTATGGTCAAAGGGCCAACTACTTTGTCTTCTACATCAATAAATTGTGGTACTTGATATCGCATATTAAATTTTTAACTACTGCTTATTCCAATGGCTCTCTGTACGGGTCTCTCTGGTATTTTATGGGAGCAGGTGGAGTAGTAATTCCCGTAGTAACGGAGTTTATTTTCTTGTCTATTATTCCCATACCTTCTGTCGGCTTAAAGTTTGTCGGTGTGCTGTTTAACATTGAACCCTCTGCATATCTCGGCACGCCTATGCTTGTGCCGACTGCTGGTCGTGGGTTCAACTGTTTATCAAGGGCATCATTCTCCATTCTAGGTTTGCTTTCTGTTGGTAAAAAGTTTTCAGGAACAGACAAAACTTTCGGTTCCATTTTTACTGGCAAGTCTAGTTTTGGAGCCTCAGTTTGCTTGGGTGCTGGCGCTTGTTGTTTCTGAACTACGTTTAGTTGTTTTGCTGCATATTCAAATACTCTAGTTTCCAAGTCTGAAGATATTTGCTCTGAGAGTAGATCTGAAATTCCAAGATCCCCTGTTATATTTTGCTTCATTTCTTCAGGAGGAGAAATGAAAGTCAAAGTAAGTAAAACAATATTAGAAAGTGCACCAGATTGCTCTGGAGTCAAAGAGTATTTTTTTGAGATTTCATTTACTCTTTCTTCCCAAACACCTTCACTCAAAAGATTCTGCAGTGATTGCGGAAGGCTTTTTATGTATTCAGTTATATTTGTGTCGTCATTCATATATTTATGCTGCTTCTGCTTCTGCTTCAGGTTTAGGAGCAGCTGTTTCTGCATCTGCCTTAGGTTCGCTGCCACCCTCATCTGCTTTTTTCTTATCTTCCTCTTCTTTTATTTTCTTTTTTGCAAGCTCAGCAATTTTCTCATCATCGCTTTTTTCTTTAGTAACTCCTTTTATTTTTCTAGCAACAACCTCCCTGTCCACTCTACTTCTAGGTTGCGCGGTTAATCCTAGTACATTTGTTGCGGTACCTAAGGTATTTGCAACAACCCTCCACGTTCTTCCTGGTTGTTCTTGTAGATCAACCAGCGCGTTAACTCTATCAGAGTATACTTTATTCAGATCGGACTCAGCAGTTACATAGTCCTTCTTATTCTTCTTTAATTCCTCAACTTGCCTATCAACCTCTTTTTTCGAGTTAGTTATTTGTTCTACTTCAGTTTTCTTCGCTTCATTTTGAGTTTTTAATGCTCTGAGCTCTTCCTGTAATTGTGATTTTCTTTCAGGAATAATAGTATTTTGTATCTCTTTTTCTAAATCAGTAACTTTTTTATTCATTTTTACTGATTCTTCAACAGCTACTTGCTTTGCTTCTTTCAATTGAGTTTGTTTTTCTTCTGCAGACTTAATTTCAGCATCAAACTGTTTGTTGTTTGCGCTGTCTATTTCTTTAGCTGCTGCATAAGTCGCATCGCTTGGTTTGTATAGTTTTGCATTCTTCTCCGCGGCCTCTGCTTGTAGTTTAAGCTGGTCTCTAAAGTTATCCTTTTTATCTACTGTTCCAAAATCTTTTCCAAATCCTGTGGTCTTTGCTAGAGACGCAAAGCTACTAGTTCCCCTAGCATCAAAACTCTTGCCTGCGAGCTTGTCTGAAGTTTTAAGTACAGTTCTTGCCCAAGCACCTTTTGTTTGGTCGATGAGACCCTTTCTTTCCATAGAAGCTCTGGCTTTTAGGTCTTCATCGTTAACGGCATTATTTGCTGCCCTACCTATTGTTGCTCTACCTAGCCTGCCTGCTCCACCGAGAGCAAGTCCCCCTGCAAACCCTGTTACGGCACTGGTTACATTTCCAATTTGTGACGCACCCTCTTTTGATGTTGATTTTGCAATCATAAGAGATCCTATTGTTAGTGCAATAACCATTCCAAAGTTAAATAGTAGAGATATCGGTCCTCCAGGAGTCGATGCGTTAACATTTACCAAGGCTGTTCGTGATGTGAGGCCTGCCCAATCTCCTGTTGTGATAAAACCTGGACTCGTAATTAGTGTAAGAGTAATAAGCATCATAATCATAAATACTGGAGGAAATATGAGCTGGCTGTTTAACGCTTTCCACCACTTGCTCGCGTATCCCTGCATAAAAGGCAGAGCCATTCCCATATATGCAATAGGTGAAAGTATCAAAAGTATTACAAGAGTAAAGTATCTTACTGCCAAAAGGATGGCGATTGAAAGGAAAACAAAGGTAACAATAAGAAATAAAACTACTCCAAGTGCAGGTATAAATAGAGCATTCCAGTCTCCGCCAGCTGTGGTCCGCATAGATTCAAACGTTGTAGCAGAATAAAAACTAGACAAACCTAGTGCCCTCATAAATGGAACAGAAAGGCCACTGACAGGTCTGGTTACTCCGTCTGGGCCAGTAACTGGAAGTATGGTGTTGTCTATTATGCTGTGGTATATACCCGTCGTTACAATATTTGATGCGTCGATAAGAATTTTTGTAAAGAACAAACTAAAGTTTATAAGAAGAGAGGCCAAAATAATTCCAACTATAAATTTTTTAATAGATTCTTTGCTACTAACACCAATGATTAGTGTGATTCCATAATAAACAAGCATAAATATAAATGCGATGTTCATCAGGTCTTTTAGTATTTTCCAGGCTATGTTTATTCCAGTAAGGGCGTTTAACTGGGTTCTCATGTTTACAATGGTGAAATTTACAATGAAGTCTAAAAGCAGACCTGCCAGCATGAGGAGTAGTGAAATTATTGACATAATGCCATACAAAACGATCAACATGAAATTCATCACACAACCTTGCAAGCTGAAACCTCTCCACAAGCTACAGCCAACCACTGGAGTAGGTGTTCCTGTTTGTGCCTGTGTTAAAACTGGACTAAATAGTCCAACCAAGACTATTACAATAACCAGAATTAATATGTGAGGTAAAAATCTTTTCATTAGTATTCTATCTAAATGTTGCCGTAACAATTCCGCTTCCCGTAACATTTCCTTGGCAAGTAGGATTGTTTCCGAAACTTATACAAGCATCAGTCCAGCCAACAAATACCGCACCTATTGCTGGAATAGCCGTGATAGATTGCAGAGAATTTTGTGGGTAATTTTTGCTTTGAGTTATTGTTAAAGGTCCGCCACCTGGAGGTGGAGGCAAACCGTTGGTGGTCAGTGTGTCAGTTCCATCAGTGATTGATCCTGGTCCAACAATATTAAATGTAACTAGGTATGAATTAACAGTAGGAATAGGGACGGGCGGTGTAGGGCTTGAGTGACCCGCAGGATTTCTGTTACAAGCACACTCAACATTCCAAACCCATCCAGTTCCCTCCTCATCCTCACTGCCGTTCGCATTTCCTATCGCACCACCAATAACGTCAACAACCATTCCGTTTCCGAAATCAAATTTGTCCAATCTTACTGGGTGCGGTAAATATCTTGCTTGGGGATATACCGCTTGAACTGCAGCTTCTGCAAGTCGCATACCGTTGTTTGATGGTCTAAAGCCATTCAAAATTCCAAGCACTACACTGCTATCTACCCTTGTGCAGTCAACCGAAGTGTTTGGTGTGTATGGATCACAAGAAGCTCCTCCGCTACCTCCAGAAAAAGGCCAAGGAGGTAGTCCTCCTACAGTTCCTGGAGTACTTCTACAGTTTGAAGTTCCCCCAGAGCCTCCAGATCCACCTGAGCCTCCCGAGCCACTTCCACCTCCTCCTCCACTACCACCAGTAGATGTACAGTTTAAAGTAGGTTGAGTAGCTGTTATTGGTCCGTTCACCACAGGTGGTGGTTGAGGTTCATCACCTAGCTGGTCAACTAGAGCTCTAGGACTTCCACTTCCTGCTACAATTTCACTAGCACCAAAAAGTCCACTCGCTTTACCGGCTATTTGCTCAACTAGCTGTGTCACAAGCGCAGTAACCACTTCATTTATTTCGTCAGCCGCTCCAAGTCTTTCAAAACTATTTCCAAGAGTTTTGGTAAGTTGTTCATTTATTACTGTACCGGGTGTTACAGTTACTTCTTCTACCAGACATCTTCTTACTTGAGAAACTGGATCAACCCACTCTTGTCCCCTAGGACATCTTTTTAGGTTTAAAAATCCACCACTCTTATCTAGTTCTTTTTCAAATAGTTCTTGTTCCCCAGTAACTTCTAGAGATAGACGATTTTGTGCAGCCAGATAAGAACCATACGGATTGTTCTGGGCGTTTTGTGTAATTTCAAACCAACCATCCCATCCTCCTTGTGTAAAGTCGCTAGTGAAAGCGTTATAGTTGTTTCTAAGTATGTCCAAGGTACAAGTATAATTTTGATCGCTATCAGTAATATAGTTTTTAACTAGGGCCAGTCGAACTTGAGCTCTAAAAGGAGTACATAGTTGGTTTAACCCCGCTTGAGAAAGAAAATCTGATGCAACACCGTCCCCTACATCAAGAAAAAATTGTTTAGGGTTGCTCAAATAGCCAGGATTTCCCTTGAATCCAGAGTTTATCCAGTTTACTGTTTTTTGAGTTATCTTTTTTAAAGTAATAGTTGCTGCAATATAAGCTACAGTGTCCAAGCCGTATTCCTTCAATGCGTTTGGGACATCAACATATTGTGCTTGAGCGGTTTGAGGGACGTAAAGTGACAATAAAGACGTAATCATTATCATCACTAAAAGTTTTTTCATAATAAATTTTACTAGTTTTTAATTGTCATGTACTAATTATACATTATTATATTAGATAAATGTTTTAAAAACTAGGAACTGTGTTGAAAACTCTAGACCTTTTGTTAGATGGTGCGTTGAAGCAAAAAAACATTCATATTTGAAAGTACGACAGCAAAATTTTGTGTATCTTCTGAGTAATATCCTAATGCAGGCAATCCTCTAACGGGATCACTAACTGCCACCTTCATTGATTCTAGATCAGAAAGTATGGAAGCAGAGGCATTAAGTAGATCTAAGTGTACTTTTACTGCACTTTCAGGAACTTCAATTTCTAACAAATACTTTATCACCGACTTATTTGCTAGGATTATAGGGTCAAGCTTTTTCAACTCAGCTTCATCTTCTCTAGATACTGCACTGCTAAATATCCTCAAAGGATCATCTTTTACTTCAAAATATAGAGGCATTAGGGCCTGATTTATTTTTCCTTGGTACTTTACCCAGGCTTCTTTGTCATTTCTTGGGGTAACCTTTAAGTTACTTTTTATGTAAACTACTGATTTTTTACTGTATTCAGGTAGAGAAAGCGTGTTTTTAGCTATAGTATCGGCCACTTCTGGTGTTAAATCTGTTCCGTTTTTGACGGCCAGCAGGTACTGAGCCATAAAATCTCTAGACATCTGGTCTGTAAGTGTAGTGTCGTCTTCAGTAGATGCTTGGTTTTTTGTTAAATCTACAACTTTTGAATTTTTAGGGTCTACACTAGTAAGCATTTTTTTCCAATCTTCATTCACCTTCCCTTCAATATTGATTGCTGCAACAGCTGGAACACCATCTTCTTCTGCTGTTACAGCTTTTGTTTGAGGTTTATTTGTAAAAAGCCATACAGATAAGATTACTCCAATACAAAGTATTAAAACCGAGATTATTTTTCTACTAGGCATTAGCAAAATAATATCACAATATTATAGAGACTTAGATTAAGTTATAAACACCCGCTAGCCAAAATATAAGTAAGTATGATATAGCGATTCCAAACAAAAAGAAGAATCTCAATATAAAAATGTATTTTTCAACATAAGGTTTTCTGACAATGAGTTTGTACCCAACTATAGATGCTGGTATGGCAATAACATATAGTAAGTAGAAATAAAGGAAAATAGGTACAAGTAGAATGCTTAGGGAAAAAAGAATCGCAACGACTTTTACTCCATTCTTTGGAAACAAATTCGGTATTGTCATTATTCCGTTTGCCCTGTCGCTTTCAATGTCTTTTATATCTTTAAAATTTATTGCTAAGGTTACCATTATTATTATTCCAATACTTAGAAGCATGGGAAATGTTTGGATTTCTTTATTTATTGATACAAAGAAGAATCCAGCTAAAATTGTGGCCAAACAAGCAACTCCTATTAAGAAAGAAGGAATTAGTGGAAACCTTCGCAATCTCAAGGGTGGAACAGAATAAATGTAAGAGCATGAAACATAAACCAGTGCCATAAAAAATGGATAAAATCCTGCTGACCACGCCCCGAGAAGTCCAACGCCAAGCCATAAATAACTTACTTCCTTCATTTCCTCTAAGTTCAATTCATTTTTTACTAAAGGCCTTTCTTTGTTCGAAATTTTATCAACATCAATATCATATATGTCATTTAAGTGCACCGCATTCATCCAAAGAGCGGTCCAAGAAATAAACAAACAAATAAAACCAAATGAATCTATCCAGAAAAAGGAGTTCCCTAGCCTGTTTATATAGGCAAAGCCTATTCCGCACAAAAGAGAAATAGTATAAAAATTTATTCTTTCTGGTCTAATATTTTTTAAAACAGCCCAAAACTTTTTTGAATCAAGCTTCCAAAATAATAGCAATCCTATCAAGCAAGATAGGATAAAAAGTATTTGTGATAATAGTTTATTAAAGCCCAGTTCTAGGAATCTTATGTCTGAAACAGAAGGCATACCCTCTCTGAGCGTGTTGTGGGATATTGTAGATTTTAGAATAATATTTTCAAAGTAACTCACTATTTCGCTACTTCCCACAGCAGAACTTCCCATGTGAGTGAATGTATATATTAGCCCTGGCAGCACTGCCATTAAAAATACAAAGCAGTATGTTAACAAAACTCCAAATAGACTCCACCTTATTTTTTTAGAATCTTTCCAGATTAAATACCCTATACCAAAAAGAGAAAGAGCAATGCCGACTCTAATGCCCAAGGTTGCGCCCTTTGTTAGTACAGGGCCAAAAAATGTAAAAAAATCAATGATTAAATTTTTACCACTATCAAAAACGTAAGACATCTTTAGACCTACTCCCCGACTTGTAAGCAGGTCTATTACTGGAGCCAGCCATATTAGAGGTAGTCCAAAAAGGATTATTTTAAATGAATTTTTATAGTCATTTGTGAAATATCCAAAAATAAAAATTGTTCCAAGGGTTACTGTAAGAAAATATAACGAATAGTGTATAAGGGTGTATGGGTCTGACGGTATGATGCCTGAATAAGTTGGGCTAGAAAGTGATTCTAGGATGAAGCGTACAAAAAGTATCCCGCAAAAACCTAAAATCCACTCAGTAAAATTTACTTTCTGGTTCTTTATGTCCCCGATTATTTTTTCTATTATTTTCATTTTATGAAAGTAATTTACAAAGCGATATCCAAGATGATAAAGGCAAATCCTCAGCTCTAGATTTTAAGTCTAAGCTTATTTTTGAGAAACTACCCAGTATTTTTTCTTTTGGAAAAACATTGGAAAGGTTTGGTAAAAGCTGTTTTCTTTTGTGTGCAAATCCGGCATGAATCACTTTAAAAAATAATTCTGGAGATAGTCCTTCTAATCTGTCATTTGAAATATTTTCAATATTTATTACTGCAGAATCTACATTTGGTGCTGGGCTAAAAGCTCCCCTACCTACAGTCCTTATTATTTTTGGGTCTCCAAACACTTTTACTGAAAGTGAAAGCAAGCTTTCTTTTTTGTCCCCGCCTGCGCGGGCAGGTCTAGCTATTATTCTTTCCGCCACTTCTTTTTGAACAAGAAGAGTCATTGATAAGGGCTGATAGTCAGATTCTAGAAACATTCGAATTATTTGTCCTGTTATATAGTACGGAATGTTAGCAATAACTTTATAAGGATGTTTATAAAATTTTAAAGTAGAAATATCAAAATCCAAGATATCTTTTTCTAGGATATCTAGTCTCCCTTCTTCAATTTGTTTTTTAAATTTTTCTCCAAGAATAGGTATTAATCTATGATCTTTTTCAACAACGATAACTTTACTTGAATACTTTACCAATTCTTCTGTCATAAACCCTTCACCTGGCCCGACCTCAAGTATTATTTCGTCAGGAGTTGGATCGCTAGCATCTAAAATAGCCGTGATTACAGATTTAGATTTTAAAAAGTTTTGCCCGAGTGATTTTTTTTGAAACATAAAATTAAAAATCTATACTGAAAAGAGGAGCTTTGCTGGACTCTACGCCCTCGTAAGATTCTTTCTCCGTGTATTTTTCCGGGATATCTTCTAGGAATTCTGAAGGAGAGTTAACCTCCATTGTCCCAAATATAGTACGTACTCTAGCGTGGGTCAAATAAAGTTTTTTCCCAGCTCTAGTTATGGCGACATAAAAAAGCCTTCTTTCCTCCTCTGCGTCCTCACCAGTTTTTTTTGATTGGTTCATTCTGCTGTGTGGGAAAAGATCCGCTTCAAGTCCGCAAATAAATACATACTCAAACTCGAGGCCCTTTGAAGAGTGCACTGTCATTAGTTTTACGCCGGTTTTCTTACCATCCAAAGAGTCTTGGTCGGAGGTGAGAGCAACATCTGTTAAAAATTTTTCAATCCCCTCCTCGCCCGGGTAGATGTCGTAAGTTGTGGCCAAAGTTACAAGTTCCATGATGTTTTCCAGTCTTTCCGTATCTTCTTCCAGTCCTGTTTTGTAAGAATCTTCCATTCCAGAAGTTTTAATTATGTGTTTTATAGCTACAGATGGTAGTTCGTGTAGCAAAATCCCCTTGAAGCTCTCAAGCATCTTTCTAAAGTTATTTAGTTTTATTTGCATACTTGCTGGCAATTCCTCTTCTTTGCCCATCAAAATCTTCTGGAGTGTCGTTTTTCCTATTCCACGAGCTGGAATGTTTATTATTCGAGAAAAATCAGAAAGAGAGCCTTCGTTTAGTGAAGCTTTTATATAACCAACCACATCTTTGACCTCTTTTCTTTCAAAAAATTTGGTTCCAAGCATTTGATAGTCGACGCCATAGGCCAAAAAAGCCTCTTCTAAAACTCGAGATTGGAAGTTTGCTCTATATAAAACAGCTATTTGGTCTGGCTTAACTCCCTCAGATATCAAGTCTTTTGATTTCATTGCAATGAAATGCGCCTCATCGACTTCGCTCCTAGCTTCAAAAGTACCAATTTTTTCACCATCCTTGTTTAAAGTGAAGAGTTTTTTAGGTATTCTAAAGCTGTTTTTTTCAATAATTTCATTTGCTACAGCTAAAATGTTCTTTGTTGATCTATAGTTTTGCTCTAGGAATATAGTTTGCACATCCGGATAGGTTTTTTCGAAATGAAGCATGTTTTTTATCTCTGCTCCTCTCCAGCTGTATATATTTTGGTCTGTATCGCCTACCACACAGATGTTTTTGTGTTTTGCGACTAACATCTCTACTATGTCGTTTTGCACCTTGTTGGTATCTTGGTATTCGTCTACATGGACGTATTTAAAGCGGTTCTGGTACTTTTCCAACACCTCAGGGTATTTTTTTAGCAATCTAAGGGTTTTAAGTAACAAATCATCAAAATCTAATGATTTTTCTCTTTTTAAGGTTTCTTCGTACTTTAGCCATACTTTTTTAGTAAGTTCTGACGTGTAGTCATAGGCAGCTCTTTCATTGTATTCATTAAAATCCACCCCTCTACCTTTTTCTTTGGAGATTATATGTCTGACTTTATCCAGGTGTTCTTTTGGGTCCAAACCAACCGAGATTATGGACTCTTTTAAGGCTTTTTTGGAATCTGAGGTATCAAAAATACTGAAGTGTCTTGGCAGATTTAGTAGCTCAGAATTCTCTTTTATTATTTGTACGCCCAATGAATGGAACGTACTCATAAAAGGTACTCCAGATCTGGGACTAAAGCTGGTTGGGTCTTTTTGCATCAAATCCAATACTCTCTCTCGCATTTCCTTTGCCGCCTTGTTGGTGAAAGTAATTGCAAGTATGGATGATGGGTGTACCCCGCTTAGTATAAGGTGCAGAATCCTATGGGTTATGGTTTTTGTCTTCCCAGCTCCTGCTCCAGCCACAATAAGTACTGGTCCCTCTGTCGCTTCCACTGCTTTTCTTTGTTCTGGATTAAGAGATTCCAAATAATTCATTAAATGATTATAACATTTTTATCAATGTTTTCTTTTTCTTTGTTTAAATAATAATTTTTAGACTTTATCTCCATTTCATGGCCTGTGTGTAACTACTATTGACCTTCTTTGGGTAGGGTCTATAATAGGTAAGTACGGTAATGATTAATAATTATATGGCTCAACAAAGCCATATAATATACAGGATTCCTGAATTTGTATTAATTTTTGGCTTATTTTGAGGCCCTCACAAGATCCTCATTTTACAAAAGGTCTTAAAAGCATCAGTACCGAACTTCCACAGAAGCTTGGTCAGATGGGATCTAGAGTAAATGTGGTGAAAATACTGACATACTTTGTTGTTAATCCAACGATTTTGGTGTCTATAATTCTTCCTTTACAAGCCTCTGCTTGTGGGATTTTTGATATTAAGTCTTGTTTTTCAAGTAGTAGCAAGGTAGAGGCAGAAGAGGTTGTTTCTTCAAATTCTCAGAATATTGCCCTGCTACAAGCTCCACTTTCTCCAAACCAACAACTTTCTTCAAGTACAAACGAAATTTCTATAGTAGAAGACACTCTGATATCCCCTGAAAACCAAATGCCTGTTAGTGCGGGTGATAGTAAAAACATAAATGATGAACAAATCAGTGTTTACGTTGTACACCCAGGAGATACCCTTCCCGCTATCGCCAAAATGTTTAATGTTTCTGTAAACACCATAAGATGGAGTAATGATTTGAAGGGAAATACTATAGTGCCAGGACAAACTTTAGTCATTTTGCCTATTTCCGGAGTTAAGCATACGGTTAAGTCCGGCGACACCTTACAAAGCATAGCCAAACTACACAAAGGCGACATAGAGGAAGTTTTGCAGTATAACAACTTATCAAAAAACTCTAAGTTGGTAGTTGGAGACGTTATTATCGTTCCAGATGGTGAAATGGTTGCTGTTTCAGCAGGTACAAAGACTAGCTTGTCTACAAGTAAATCCACACCTACATACAGTGGCTATTATATGAGACCTATAGTTGGAGGAATCAAAACTCAAGGAGTACACGGACACAACGGAGTCGACCTAGCTTCTAGCTATGGTGCCAATGTTTTGGCGTCTGCATCTGGACAAGTTATTATTGCAAGAACTGGATATAACGGAGGTTATGGAACATACATCGTTATTAAGCACTCAAACGGAACTCAGACACTATATGGACACCTGAGCTCTCTATCAGTTTCACCTGGAGATAGTGTTAATCAAGGTCAAATAATTGGAAAGATGGGTTCAACTGGAAAGAGTACTGGAGTGCATTTGCATTTCGAGATTAGAGGCGCTCGAAACCCTTTCTAGTTTAAAACTTCCAAATTTGGCCAATCTCATCGGCTAAAACAAAAACCAATTCCGGCACCGTACTCATGTACGCCTTCGGAATTGGTTTTTGTTTTATCCGCGACCTTGTCTCAAATTGTGAAAGTTTTAAAACATCTCGTTGAGTCATAAATATTTTAGAGACTTCGGAGGCGGGTAGCCGAGACTTGAGGAAAATCGTACCAACGATTTATCCGTGCTCTAAAATATTTATGAGGAGAAAGAGATTTGTTTATTTCTAGTATTTTTTAGGGCGATATTGTAGCGCTTCTAGTATATGTTTGTCCTCCACCTCATCCACCCCTTCTAGGTCTGCGATAGTTCTAGCAAGTTTAATAATACGATGATATGAACGTGCCGATAGGTCTAATTGTTTTGCACTCGTGTTTAATAGCTCCTTTGTAGAGTCAGAAAGAGGAACCATCTTTACTAGGTCTTTTGAGGAAAGTTCGGCATTTGTTTTTATTTTAAGTTTTAAAAATCTTTTTTCTTGTATAGATCTTGCTTTTTCTACTCTTGGTTTTATTTTATCTGTTCCCTCGTGAAGGTCTCTGTCATCAGTAAGTTTTTCATATTCAACCTTTGAAACTTCTACCCATAAATCTATTCTATCCATGATTGGTCCAGAAAGTTTTCTTTTGTATTTTTCTATTGAGATAGCAGAACAAATACATTCTTTGCCTTTGACTCCATAATTACCGCATGGGCAAGGGTTCATTGTCGCAACTAGTATAAAATGTGCTGGGTATCGCACAGAACCTTTTGCACGAGACACAGTCACAACTCTGTCTTCGAGAGGTTGTCTCAAGCTCTCCAATACTTTTTTATCAAACTCCGGAAACTCGTCCATAAACAAAACTCCCTTGTGTGCCAGTGTCACTTCTCCAGGTTTTAGATTCTGTCCGCCACCTACGAGCGAAACATATGATGCGGTGTGATGTGGGGAACGAAAAGGAGGTTCGTTTACAATACCGTCTTCTAGTATTCCGCCTATGGAGTATATAGAAGTTACTTCTAGTTTTTCATCAAATGAAAGATCTGGGAGTAGGTGCGAAAAAGCTTTTGCAAGCATAGTTTTTCCTGTACCTGGAGGACCAAACATGATGATGTTGTGTCCACCAGCTGCAGCTATTTCTAAACCTCTCTTTGCTGACTCCTGACCTTTTATATCTGCAAAATCAATTTCAACTTCTCTTCTCTTGTGTTCAACTTTATTTTTCTGAAAAATTGGAATTTCCTTTTTAGAAAAATTGCCTGCCTGCGCAGGCAGGTCATCAGGAATCTCCTTTGTGTTAATGTGTCTAACTAGTTCAAGCAAGCTCTCTACCCCATAGACGTCTATGCCCTCTATGTTTGCAGCCTCTTCTGCATTTTCGATAGGTAAAAATATTTCTTTGAAACCAGCTTTCTTTGCTTTTTGAGTTATTGGTAATACTCCAGAAACCGGCCGTAGTTTTCCATCCAGTGACAATTCCCCAATAAAAAGTCTTTTCTCCGTTTCCGCTTTTATATCTTCTGAAGCAATGAGGTAAGCAAGTGCAATGGGTAAATCAAAAATTGGACCCTCCTTTTTGACGTTCGCTGGAGCCAGAGAAACTACGACTTTCTGGTTCTTGTTTTTAGGTGATTTCCATCCAGAATTTTTTATTGCAGAAGAAACTCTATCTTTTGCTTCGTCTACAGATTTATCCCCTAGCCCTACTATAGAAAAAGAGTGGAGCCCTCTAGAGAGATCCACCTCTAAATCTATGATTTGAGCCGAAAGTAGTGTTGCCTGAGCTGAGTAAATCTTAGAGACTGCCATATTCGGCTAGTCTAGGCTTATTTATATAAAATGCAACTTCCCAACCCTTTAATTCTGTGATTTTTTGTTTCAGTCCAAGGCGCGACGTTTTGTTTATGACTAAAGTGTACACTTAGTACTCTGCAGGAATAAATAAAACTAGCAACGAAGGAATCAAATAAAAAAGCCAGAATTAGTTCATGTGTTCCTTGCAGGTCGAGGCCGAAGGGTTCACATCTAGTCTGTCATCCTCTATTTCGTTACTGCAAACATCACAAACACCATATGTTCCGGCATCTATTTTAGCCAGAGCATTTTTTACATCGTTTAGCCTAAGTTCAAGTTGTTTTAATATTGCTGTGTTGTTGTCGTATTGCTCTATGCCCTCTGCAACATCACCATCCTCGGCCGTATCTGTGTTAGCATCACCCTCTACTGCTTCCCAGTCGTTTTTGTGGTCTGGGTTTGTTCTTCCAACAGTCTTTAATTCACCTTCCAATACAGAAAGCTCTTTATCTAACAGTTCTTTATAGTGATTTGTGTCTTTATTCATAAGACAATTGTAGCAGATAGGTGCTTCAGCGCAATCTCTTATTTAGTCTGCTTATTTATTAGAAATTTACCAACAATTGCAGATAAAACATTCTCATTTTTAGTTATTACCAAAGTTTTTCTGTCTATGAATGAATACAAAACTAGAGGAGTCCCTGCGGAATCTTTGAGAACTCGCATATCTTTGTTTTTAGCAGTTTCGTCTTTAAAAACTAAAGTCGTTGATGAGTTTTGTGTTGGGATATTAAAAAGTGTAGCCAAATCTTTTCCTGCATCCAGTTCCCATTTAAGCATTCCAGAATAAGCTATGGCGTAGTCATCTACGGTCAAAATTATAAAAGGTTCGTTTGTGTCAAAGGAGTATATGCCAAACATATATTCGTCTCCAAAGGATCTAACTAAAGAAGGAGGCATATTTGGAGCTATGGTTGAAATAACATTTTCTGCTGAGGCTTCTAAATTTTTATCTAAAATATTTAGGTAAAGAACAGAGTTTACTGTCGCATTCCAGCTAGTTTTGCTTTCCACTATTTTTGAAACCAAATCTTCTCGATTCAAGTTCATTTGGTTTATTTTCTGTTCCTCGTTGTAAGCAATGATGGCTTTTGTTTTTTGTTCTATTACTACTTCCTCATGGGCTTTGAGATAATAAAGAGCAGAGACCAAAGCTATTCCTATTGCAATAAAAGCTATTCCAAATACAACAAAACTCTTGTTCCTAATATCGTATTTTTTTACAACAACCTCATCTACAGGAGCTTCCAATTTTCTTTTTTGTTCTGAAACAAGGATAGTCGTAGAGGTGTATTTATTTTTAGAAATAGCTTCCTGCACATCGCCTTGGTATGTACGAAGAGATTTGATAGGAACTCTTTCCTCTGATTTAGGTTTGTTTTCTTCAGGGTTCATTACTTGTTATTGTAACAAAAATTATCTCTATAAAAAACTAGTTTTTGTAAAACTATTTAGGAAGATTTCTTGGAACCCTACGATTTCTTTTATCTGTGCCAAAGCCCAAAAGATATTTACTTGGGTTTTCGTCTAGATCTATAAAGTCGTCACAGATTTCTATAAGTTTGCTTGAGGATGATTTTCCAAAAGACATTACTTCTACTTGGCACCCTTCATGTATTTGTAGGTATTCAACTAGCGGTACGAAATCTCCATCCCCTGTTACTAAAATAACCGCATCAAGTTTTGGAGCGAGTTTTATTGCATCTACTGCAAGTCCGACGTCCCAGTCTGCTTTTTTAGCACCACCTGAAAAAATTTGGAGGTTTTTTGTTTTTGTTTCGATTCCCATTTTACCTAAGGCTTCGAAAAAGCTTTTCTCGTCCCCTGCTTCTGTGGTGATAACATAAGCTACTGCTCTAATAAGTTGTCTTCCTGCCAAGCCGTCTTTAACGACTTGGTCAAAGTTTACTCTGGTGTTATAAATGTTTTTTGCTGAGTGATACAAGTTTTGGGTATCGATAAAGACACCAACTCGTTGATCTTTGTGTTTAATTACTGACATAGTGTATAAAAATTAAAATACTAATAAATTAAAAATATAAAAAAATAATCGACTAACTAATTGTATATTATTTAAAATTCAATGCACGGAACAAGTCCGTCAAAACGAAAACAAACCCGAAGGCTTGTTTTCAAAGAGATTATTTTTTCAAACCTAACTTTTTAGTCAAAGTGTTGTATCTTTTAGGATTTTTCTTCTCAAGATACTTCATGTGAGTCTTTCGACTTGCAACCATTTGTAGCAATCCTCTTCGAGAGTGATTGTCTTTTGCATTTTTCTTAAGGTGTGAAGCCAGTTCGTCTATTCTTTTACTCAAAATAGCAATCTGAACCTCAGGAGATCCTGTGTCTTTGTCGTGCACTTGCACTTCTTTGACGATTTTTGATTTCTTTGTCTTTGTAAGCATTGTTCCCACAGGATATCACAAAAGATAGCCATTTGCAAGGGGTTTGCCTGTGGCAAATATTGTGCGACGTCGTGTTACAATAGTGAGTAAATGTCATCCCTAAAACAACTAAAACAGCAATTTTTGGAATATATTGAGATAGAAAGAGGTCGGTCTCTAAAAACGGTTGAAAATTACGACCACTACCTTAGTCGTTTTATGGATTTTACTAAAAATGACAACCCTGCAAACATAACAGACCAGTCTGTAAGGGAGTTTCGCCTATGGCTAAACAGGCAAACGACTGGAGATAAACGTAAACCAAACGACACTTTGTCTAAAAAAACTCAAAACTATTACCTTATTGCCCTGCGGGCGTTTCTAAAGTATTTAGCAAGACAAGAGATAAAAACTCTTCCTGCGGAGAGAATAGAACTAGCAAAAGTCGGAGAAAGGTCCCTTGATCTTATTACTGACCTAGAATTAGGTAGATTACTTGACTCCCCTAAGGGAACAGAACTTAAAGATCTTCGTGATAGAGCCATTTTGGAACTCCTTTTCTCTACAGGGCTTCGTGTTTCCGAACTCTGTGCCCTTACAGCAGATATAGATTTAAATTCTGATGAACTCTCCGTACGAGGAAAGGGAGGAAAAGTTAGAGTGGTTTTCCTTTCAGATACAGCCAAAAGATCCGTGAAGGACTACCTAACAAAGAGAAAAGACTTTAATGACGCCCTTTTTGTTCAGGTGGGTGTTGAGGTCCGAAAGAAAAAAGAAGAAGATAAAAAAAGTAAAAATACTTTGGATACCGGCGCTCTTACAAAGAGATCTGTAGAGAGAATAGTGAAACAGCACGCCATAAAAGCCGGAATATCTAAAAAAGTTACTCCACACACAATTCGCCACCTTTTTGCTACTGGGCTACTCTCAAACGGAGCGGATATTCGTTCTGTGCAGGCAATGCTGGGACACTCTAGTATTATCACTACTCAGATTTATACTCACGTTACGGACAAGCACCTGCGCGATACTCATAAAAAATTTCATAAAAGGTAGTTGACTTTAGTTTGTGTAGTTTGTATTTTAGACATAGATAATCTATGGAGGCAGGTTGTGAATTGCGAGCTCTGCTACAAGTTTCTTCCAACGCATGAAGCCAAACCAAATCCTAAGGGGTCTGGTTACATACACCGAGACCATTCACGGTGCTACAAGTTGGTTCCAACCGTGAATAATCCAACCAAGATTGTTTTGGTCCAGAGAACCACTCGCGGGTTTTTGCCTACGGAGAGGTAGACCCTGTGTCCAAGGGCTCGTGCGAATTATGCACGAGCCCTTCTGCATTTATGTTAGTATATCCATATGAAAATTATCTCTTGGAATGTTAATGGAATAAGAGCTGTCCATAAAAAGGGCCTGCTCGTGCCCTTTGTTGAAAAATATAAGCCAGATATTCTTTGCTTACAGGAAACAAAGGCACAACAAGATCAAAGTGAGGTAGATTTGCCTGAATACACAGAATACTGGAACTCAGCAGTTAAAAAGGGTTATAGCGGAACCGCCATTTTTACAAAGGAGGAGCCGATATCTATTGCACTAGATTTTCCAGCAGATATTCTTAAAAAATATAAACTAGAGGATAAATACGGAGACCCAAACACAGAAGGGAGAATAATTGTTGCTGAA
>CAYRHZ010000007.1:27234-29898 GCA_964424295.1 uncultured Candidatus Saccharibacteria bacterium
TTTACCTTATAACCGTTTACACCCCAAACTCTAAAGATGATTTGTCTCGCATTCCCCTACGACACAAGGGTTGGGATAAGGCATTTTTAGAATACGCGCAAAAACTAGAGAAGAATAAACCAGTTATTTTCTGCGGAGATTTAAATGTTGCGCATACCGAAGAAGATCTTGCTCGTCCAAAAGAAAATGTGGGTAAAAAAGGTTTTACCTCTGAAGAAAGAGAAGGTATAGATAATTTTATAAGTGCTGGTTTTGTGGACACTTTCAGACTTTTTACAAAAGGAAATGGTTTTTATACATGGTGGAGTAATTTTGGTGGAGCAAGAGAAAGAAATGTGGGTTGGAGAATAGATTATTTCTTTGTAAGTAAAAAATTAAAAGAAAAAGTAAAGATGGCTCGAATTCATCCAGACGTTTTAGGTTCTGACCATTGCCCAGTATCTTTAGAAATTTCCCTCTAGAAATTTAAAAAAATTAAAGTTGTCCACAGTTTTGTTGTATTTGTCCTTTACACTTTTTTATAAAAGACATAAACTAATTTCAGAACGTAGATTATATGTCCGATAAACCCCGGACTGAATTTCTGCAATTGTACCTTGTTAGAAAATTGTACTTGGGAGTCGGCCGACTCCCCCTTTTGGAAGACTAGTCTGGTTTTTATAAGTAAGATAGTAATCGAGCTCCTCACTATCTACTTTTTATTTTTTGAGCCTTCGTTATTACACCCTGCTTACTAAATAACTGGACAGCCCTTCCCACTTCAAACCGCTCAGCGATGAGTGCCTATGGAATGCCCACATAGACTTTCATCGTTGGGCGGTTTTTTTAAATAATTTAAATTTTTGAGTGACGCTGGGTGAAATTAAGAATTTTTTAAGACATTGCGCAGGGAATTAGAAAATAACGACGAGTGCAAAGAAGACTGAAGCACTGTTTGAGGGTAATCCCGAGTTTGCGAGAAGTCTCTGGAACGAGAAAGATTGTTTTCTTGATTTCCGAGCATAGCAAAAGTCCAAGCAGGACTTTATGCGTGTCTTAAAAAATCTTAATGAACTATTTTACCTTGTGCGTAGAGCGGATTCTTTTGATTTCCTCATCATCCGCTTCTTCTTTTGACATTTTCCCCTTCTCTCCTAGAGCTTTTAATTCATTTTCAGGTAGAAGTATTAGTTCTTTTGCCTTATTCTCAAGGTATTCCTCAGTATTTTTCATAGGATCGTCCAAAACTTCCTCTAGTAGTGCATGTAAAGTGAATCCAATCTTGGGTCCTGGAGTAATTTTTGATATTTCCATAATTCTTTTACCATCAATCTTTAACATTCCTACTGAAATAGGGTCACGAAGAGCTTCTTCTATCATCGCGTGATATTTTCTCAGACGGTATGGGTCTTCTTTGGGTCTACCAGTCCCTATACGGTCGCATATGCGTAGATTCATTAAATCCCATATATTCTCTCGTCCAACATTTACAATCATTCTACGGACCGCTGAGAGGCTAATTTGCTCTGTATCAGAAAAGAACATATGCCATCTGATCATAGATACAACTTTTTCAATTATTTTTGTTGGATACTTTAAATTTTCTAATATTTTTTTAGTTTTTCTTGCCCCAAGTACTTCGTGTCCGTAAAAAGTCCATTCCTTATTCCCCATTCCCTTTCTTCTTGATTCAGGCTTAGAGATATCATGAAAAAGAGCCGATAGCCTTAGTTCTAAAGGGTATTTTTTGTCAGCACTGCCTTGTAGTGAGCGAAGTAGATGCTCCCAGACATCAAAAGAGTGAGCGCCTCCCTGCTCCACGCCAACAGTTTTTTCGAGTTCAGGAGTTATAAAAGACAACAATCCCAGTTTTCTTACGGCAATAAGACCATCCATCGGTTTATCAGACATTATTATCTTTGTGAACTCATCTCTTACTCTCTCTACCGATATGTTTTGAAGCAATTTAGGATCATCAAGTATGGCTTTTTCAGTTGCTTCATCAATCTTAAACTCTAATTCTGTGGCTAATCTAATAGCTCTAAGAACTCTCAGTCCATCTTCTTTAAATCTATCTGTCGGATCCCCCACCGTTCTTACTAGTTTGTCTTTTATATCTTTTTGGCCATGAAAAAGATCAATAATTTCATTTTTAGAGATAGAATATGCTAAAGAGTTCATTGTAAAGTCTCTTCTTTTTAGATCATCTTCAATTTTTTGGCTAAAAACAACACTATCTGGGTGTCTGTTGTCAGAATACTCCCCTTCTAGTCTGTATGGCGTTACTTCAACCACTTTTAAAGATGGGTTTTCTGTTTGTTCGTTAACAACACCAACTGTTCCAAACTGATTTTCATAAAATGTCTTGGAAAATATAGATATTATTTGGTCTGGTGTTGCATTCGTTGTAACATCCCAATCTTTTGGTTCCCTACCAAGTATTAAATCTCTGACGCATCCTCCCACAAGAAAAGCCTCGAAACCTTTTTGTTCGAGTGTCATGGTGATTTCTCTTATTTCACTTGGTATGGAGAAGTTCATATTAAATAATTATAACACCCATTGAAAAACGTGGACACTGCTCGTTTTTAAATGTATTATAGATTCGTTAGTTGCTCCCGTAGCTCAACGGATAGAGTACCGGTCTTCGGAACCGTGGATGTGGGTTCGATTCCTGCCGGGAGC
>CAYRHZ010000008.1:0-16443 GCA_964424295.1 uncultured Candidatus Saccharibacteria bacterium
GCAGCAAAAACTCCAGAAATAGGTTCTCCTTTCTGAATAACATCCTGAACTTTTTCCAAAACATCTTTATAGTATGAGTTTTGAATAACATCTTTTGTGATTCCTATTGCCAAAACAATATCTACCCCAGAAGAAAGAAGTGAGGATAGAGTTCTGGCCGTTCTCGCTGAGTTTATCTGCTTAACAATTTCCTTTATCACCGGTAGTTTTAAAAATAGAAAATCGGATATTCTTTGTCCCCTTGTGGTTCTGTATGCAAGTACTGTAAGAAAAGCAGAAACAAAAGTACCGATAATAACAAATATAAAATATGATTTCAGAAAATTACTGATAGCAATAATGATTCTTGTAGAAAGTGGCAGCTTTATACCCAAACCAACGAAAGTTGCTGTAAGAGTAGGCACCATATATACCATCATCAATACACCAATAATTATCATCAGAGAAAAAACCACCGCAGGATACATTAGGGCGCCTCTTATTTTCTTTGTCAGCTGGTAAGATTTTTCCATCTGTTGTCCTACGTTTTGTAGTGACATAGATAAGTTTCCAGATTCTTCACCAGCACGAACCATTGAGATAAAAAGTGTAGAAAAAACTTTTGGATAGTTCTTCATTGAGTCGTTCAAAGTATTTCCTTTATTCAAAGAATCATTAAGACCTTGCAGAACTTTTTTGAATTGCCCCTTTGCTTGTCTCTCTAGAATAGAAAGTGCTCGTGTAATAGGGAGCCCTGCGTCTGTCATTTTAGCTAGATTTTTTGCGAAAGTTATTTTGTCGTGAGTTTTTACTCCCTCGAAAAGAGAGGATAGGATTGGTATTGTGTACTCTCTTTTTTCTTTTACTTCTTCTGCAGAAACTACAGTGGAGCCATCTTGTTTAATAGTATGATACAGAGCAAATTTATCTTTTGCTTCCATGTTTCCCTCAACCACCTTTCCCTCTTTATTTAAAATTTTATAGTGAAATAACATAAATTATTCAGATATAACACGGAGCACTTCCTCTATAGTAGTATAGCCTTGAACTGCTTGGAAAATCCCGTCCTCCATCATAGTGAGCATCCCCTCTGACTCTGCTACTTTCTGTATCTCATCTGTTGTTCCAGATTTCAAAATAACCTCTTTAATAGCAGGAGAAACCTTCAAAATTTCGTGAATACCACTACGTCCTGAGAAACATTCTTCCGCAGGAGCTCCTTTTTTAGGTCTCCAGAAATTAACATCCTCCCACTTATCGCTCTTCCCTATTACTTTTTCTTCTTTTAGCGCATTTAAAACCTTGTCTAGATTTATAGACTTACCTAGTGTGTCGATTTCTGCTTTTGTCAGATTGTACTTTTCTTTTTGATCTGTAAGTTTTCTAACGAGTCGCTGTCCGATAATAATATTTATTGTAGAAACAATTAGAAAAGGTTCTACTTTCATATCGATAAGTCTAGGCACCGCACCTGCTGCAGAGTTTGTGTGAAGAGTAGAAAGTACAACGTGTCCAGTAAGGGACGCGTTAATAGCAAGACTCGCTGTCTCACCGTCTCGAATTTCTCCCACCATGATAATGTCTGGGTCTTGTCTAACAAGAGTTCGCAGTCCTGATGCGAATGTAAAACCAATTTCTGGACGAACCTGGGTTTGATTAACCCTCTTCATTTGGTATTCAATTGGGTCTTCAATTGTAGAAATGTTTACATCTGGAGTGTTTAGTATGTCCAACACTGTATATAGTGTAGTAGTTTTTCCAGATCCAGTAGGTCCTGTAGTTAGGATCATTCCAGTAGTAGACTTCACTGCTCTGTGTATTCTATCTAAACCTTCACCATGAAAAGCGAGAGACTCTAGGGTAAATCCGGAAACATTCTCTCGTAGTAAACGCATTACAATTTTTTCTCCATAGTAAGTCGGAAGTGAAGATACACGAAAAGAAACTTTTTCTCCGTCTGAATCTATTTTAAATCGTCCGTCTTGAGGAAGTCTTTTTTCATCGAGCTTTAGATTTGATAATACCTTTATACGTGCCGCGATACTTGGAGCCATGTTTCTAGGCAAAATCATGGCGTCGTGGAGCATGCCGTCTATTCTGTATCTCACTAGGAGCTCAGCTTCTTGTGGCTCTATGTGAATATCAGATGCGTTTTGAAGTATCGCGTGCTTCAAGAGAGTGTCGACAATTCTAATCATTGGCACATCATCTGCCATCTTCTTCAAATCTTGCTCGTTTAGATCTGCATCACCATCACCATTTGTTGGTATGCTTTTTATATTTCCAACATCTTCTGCAATAAGATCTCCGAACTCTGCTTTCAGACTTTTTTGATACTGCAAAATAGCACTCTTCATTGAGTCATCGTCTGTAAGACGAGGAAGAATCTTTAACCCCACTTTCTTTTTTACGAAATCAATAGCGGTAAGGTCTTCTGTATCGAGCATTGCCACCTCTAAAGTCGTATCTGTTTTTTTAAAAGCAACTATATTGTGGTTTCTAGCAATAGGTTCTGGAATAAGGGAAAGAACTTCAAACGGAAGTTTTTCCTTTTTTAGATCTACGAAAGGAATACCTAGTATGTATGCCTGCATTCTACGAAAATCATCTTCGGTAAGTTTGCCCTTGTTTATCAAAATCTTTCCAATATTCCCTCCTTTTTCTTTAGTTTCCTTTTCAGCAGCCTCAATATCAGCCTTTGAAACAAGACCAGAGTCTAGAATAAAATTCTTTAATTGTGTTTCTTCAATGTGCATGAGAATAATTTGTTTATAAATTATAGCAAAATAAAAATCTTTCTGAAGAAAAAATGTGCATAAGATTTCACAAATTAAATTAATTAGTTCTGATGAAAATTGGATATTAGTTAATTTGACAAAAAGTGGCTATGGGTGTATTATGTGTGGTATTGAAGTTCGCCCAAGAGGCGGGCCATTTTTTTACCCAAAGTCGACCCCTCAGATTTGGCACACTTCATTGTCGAGGACTACGTTTGCTTCAGCGCTGTACTATATGTACAGCTTAGTCGCAAGCCTCATCCTCTTCGCGAATTGTACTCAAATCTGAGGGGTCGTTGTGTGTGGTAAAATAAGAGAAAATTAAAATTAAATACAAATCAAATGATAGATCTAAAAGTAGTAAGTAGCGTTCTAGCACAGCTAGAAGAAGAGCGAGGAATACCTAAAGAGAAAATTCTTGAGGCTATTGAACTTGCCCTTGCAACTGCTTATAAAAAAGAATACGGAAAGAAAGGTCAAATAATCCGAGCAAAGTTCGACATGAACTCTGGAAAGGCGGAGATGTTTCAAGTTAAGAAAGTTGTAGACGACACGACTGTCGTTATGGACGAGGATGATTTGCCAGAATTCGATCCTGCAGCAGACCCGGCTACAGCTATAGACCTATACAACACTGAACATCACATAATGATAGATGATGCTAGAAGAATAAAGAAAAACGTTAGTTTGGGAGACGAGATGATATTCCCTCTTGAAGGACAAGACGACTACAGCAGAATTGCTGCACAAACTGCAAAACAAGTAATCATGCAAAAAATAAGAGAAGCTGAGAAAGTTTCTATTATGCAACAATTCGGCGAAAGAGAAGGAGAAATCGTATCTGGAACAGTACAAAGAATGGAGAGAGGAAATATTTACCTAGATATGGGTAGAGCACCAGCAATACTTCCATACGAAGAACAAATTCCCGGAGAAAGATTCGGGCAGGGCGAAAGAGTTCGAGCATACCTATACAGAGTTGAAGAGTCTGGAAAAGGCGTGTTTCTAAGACTCTCTCGAAGTCATCCAAAATTTTTGGAAAAACTATTTGAAGCTGAGACACCAGAAATCACAAACGGAACAGTAGTAGTAAAATCTGTTGCCAGAGAAGCTGGGTCTAGAACAAAAATCGCGGTTTCTTCAACAGACTCGCACGTAGACCCTGTAGGCTCTATGGTGGGACAAAGAGGAGTTCGAGTTTCTACAGTTATGTCAGAACTTGGAGGAGAGAAAATCGATATTATAGAGTGGTCAGAAGACCCTAAAAAGTTTATTGAGGACGCTCTATCTCCAGCAAAAACTCTAGAAGTTAAAATAAACGAAGAAGAAAAACAAGCTGTAGTTACAGTTTCAGAAGACCAACAGTCACTAGCTATCGGTAAAGGAGGACAAAACGTTCGACTTGCCGCAAAACTAACTGGTTGGAAAATAGATATTCAATCTGCACAGAAAGAAAGTACAGATGAAGCAGTGGAAACACCAGCTGAATAATTTAAAATAAAACCCCAGGGCAATCCTGGGGTTTTATTTTATCCAAGTTTCAAAACTGGAAGTATTTGTTTTTTACGAGACAAAATACCTGGCAAAACTTTTGTATCAGTATCGACATCCACAGAGAAAGATTCTGAGATTATTTTCTTTGTTAGGTCATTATATGTCAAAACAGTAGCTTCTTCTTTAAAGATATCTATAACGAAAAGCAAAACATCATCTGTATCATTCTCCTCGGAAACAATAGTTTCTATAGCGGAGACAAGTCCGTCCTTTCGAGACAAAATAGACTCTGGGTCAGTTGTTTCAACAACAGAAACTCTTATATTTTTTCCTCCAACCTCAAATTTCTTACTATCAATATTTATTAGACCAGAATCTGTAAAATCAGAAACATCTGACTTTGCTTTAAACATTTCATTTGAATATGAAGTTATGTCTATGTTTAGTTTTTTAGCCAGATTCTCACAAACATCTTTATCATGCGGGGTTGTTGTTGGAGATCTAAAGGCCAAAGTGTCAGATAAAATACAAGAAAGCATAAGGCCGGCAACATCATCCGGCATTTTCTCAACAACACTTGCACCCATAAGATCGTGAATAACCGTTGCCGTAGAAGCCAAAGGCTTAACTGTGATGTCTATTGGCCCTAGTGTTTGCAATCCCCCAACAAGTTTGTGGTGGTCGATAATTTGTATTATTTTTGCATCGTTTATATTTGAAAAGAGCTCTTGTGGGTTATTTGTGTCTACAATAACCACTTCATCTTCTGAAGTAACCGCCTCCAAAAGTTCTGGTATAGAAAAGCCCCATTTATTCAAAATAAAACTAGTTTCCTTGTTTAATGTGCCTAAAACATAAGGAGTTGCCTTATTTGTAGTGTGATTATTTAAATACCATGCCCATAAAATAGCGCATCCTGTTGTATCTGTATCAGGTGAAAGGTGTCCAAAAACTTTTATCATATTAACCATATTATATTAAAAATCTATAAAATCAACATTTTGGTAATGAAATCGAGCTTTTGGCGTCAAAAAGCATATATGCCGTGTGTATTATTTTTATAGACATTAGGTGTATAATGGCAGTATTAGAAATAACGTTATTAAACAAAACAATGATGATGAAAAAACTTATCCTAAATTCACTAGTAATAACAATGGCACTAGGCGCAGGTGTTACAGCTTTTGCCGAGGACACAACTACAGTTCAAACAAATACAACCTTGAAGGCCAATGCTCCTAGACCAATTAAGGCTGTAGTAGAGGACAAACTAAAATCTAAAAAAGAAGACCGTGCGAGCACAACCATGGAACTTAAACAAAGAATAGCAAGTTCATCGGAAGACAGAATGGAAAATAGAGAGGATCGAAGAGAAGACAGGAGGGAGGATAGAAGAGAAGACAGAAGAGAAATGGTAAAAAATGCAATAGAAAAGAGATTTCTAAAAATGTTTAAGAGATTCCAGGCGACAATAGACAGAGAGACTGTAATAATGGGTAAAATAAACACTAGAATTGAAAAAGTTAAGGCAGAAGGAGGAACAACTACACAAGCGGAAAAATACACAGCTGAGGCGAAAGTGCACCTAGGAGAAGCTCAAACTGCACTAAATTTGCTAAAATCCACCGCGACAAGTACTGTAGAAATAGACGCTCAAGTAAATGCTTCAAGTACAACACCGACAACCACTCCAGGAACACTGAAAAAAATGCAGAAAATAGGCGCTGATGTTGAAAAACACATAAAAAATGCCCACAAAGCACTTGAAAACGCATTGAAAAGTCTAAAGGGTATGTCATCTACAAACGCAAACGCTTCGACAACTACAAATAATTAAAATAAAATAAACAACATGCCAGAAAACAAATCATCAATAGGATCAATAATAGGTACAATAATTGTAATAGCCATTATCATACTTGGAGGTCTATACTTCTGGGGCAAAAGAATAGACGAAGCAAAAATGAAGAAGGATTTAGTTTCAGAGAATAATACAACAACGACAGAAGTTGATGAGAATATGGAAGCAAATGTAATCAAGAGTGTTAGTGGTTCAGACGATACAGCATCTATAGAGGCAGATCTTCGAAACACGAATCTAGACAATCTTGGAGCAGAAATGAACGTCCAAGCAGAATAAATAAATTTCACATAATAAAAACCACCAGAATATGGTGGTTTTTATTATGTTTGCCAAAATAGCCCTAATAATATAGACTTTGTTAACTATGAAAAAATCATCTTCAACAAATAAACACTATAAAGATATAAAGCTGACTCCGCTTCCAGAAAGAGAAATAGAGATAATTGGAACTATTACTGCTGAAAAAATGAGTTTGATGCGAGAGAAAGCTTTAAAAAAGCTTAAGGACGGACTCGAATTGCCTGGTTTTAGAAAAGGTAATGCCCCTGATACTTTAGTTGCTCAAAAAGTTGGCGAAGGAAGTCTGTTAGAAGAGGCTGCTGAGATAGCTCTTCAAGAAGAGTACCCTAACATCCTGGAGGAACACGACATAAACCCTATTGGTAGACCAGAAATAACAATAACTAAAATAGGTCTAGGCAGTGATATGGAATTTAAAATAGTTACATCTCTTATGCCAGAGGTTAAACTTTCTGACTATAAAAAAACCGCAAAAAAGGTTTTAGCTAAAAAACCAGAAGAGAATGAAGCTACAGATAAAGAGGTAAACGATGTTATTGATACAATTAGACACAATCTTGCTCATGAAAAGGTACACAGTGAAGCTGGTGGTGGAAAGGAACACAATCACAGAAAAATAGAAGAGAGTGATCTTCCGGAGGTAAATGACGAATTTGCGCAAATGTTAGGAAGTTTCAAAGACCTTGCGGAAATGAAGGAGAAAATAAAAGAGAATATTGTTGCTGAAAAGAAGCTTAAAGAAAAAGACAAAAGAAGAACTGACATCCTTGAAGAAGTAATAGCTGACTCTACAATAGATCTGCCTAAAATAATTATCGAGGGTGAAATTGAAAAAATGTTAGCACAGTTCAAAGATGATATTGCTAAAAGTGGTATCGGGTATGAAGACTATTTGAAGCACATCAAAAAAACAGAAGATGATTTGAAGCTAGAGTGGAAAGACACTTCTATTAAAAGAGCTAAATCTCAGGTTATTCTGAACACAATTGCAAAAGAAGAGTCTATTTCTCCTAAAGAAGAGGATGTGAAAAGAGAAATGGAAAACATTTTGAAAAACTACAAGGACGCTGATCGCTTCCGAGTGAGAATGTATGTGGAGACATTCCTCACTAACGAACTAGTATTTCAATTCCTAGAAAAACAATAAAATCACCTCATCTACGTTGTTGGATTTCGGTAAAATTCTCCTCACCTTACCACGTGTAAGGCTCGTCATATTTTCCTCATCCGCCTAGTATCTGAGGCAATTCTATCGTTTTTCAAATCACAAATAAGAAGCTAGAACAATAAGAGGCTGGATGCTGTTATTGCAGCAGTTTCTGCTCGTAAAATTCTTGATCCCAATGTTATAGCTGGAACATTGAAAGATTTAAAAAGCGCAATCTCTTTAGGAGAAAATCCCCCTTCTGGACCAACAAAAACTGCAATGGAGTTGATGCTAACACCGCTCCACCACTGTCTAAATGGAACACCATCTGGATGAAAAACAATTTTTTCTTGTGGCAATATTCCGCTATTAAATAAATCTTGGATGTTTGTTATTGGATGAATAGTTGGAATTACTCCCCTACCTGACTGCTCTGTACTTTCTTTTGCAATTTTTCTCATCCTGTCCATGTTTAATTTTCTTTTCTCTGAATGCTCACAAATAACTGGAATTATGTGATTAACACCTATTTCGGTGGCTTTTTGAACTACTAGCTCAAGGTTGTCTTTTTTAATAAGAGCAACACATAGATAAATATTTTTATTCGGAACTTCTATTTCATTCTTTTTAACAACCTCTAAAGTAGCGCCTAAGTTCCGAAGTGAACTAATAACGCAAAGATAATCTGTTCCACTTCCATCAAAGAGAATAACCTGGGAACCCACATTGTATCGAAAAACACTCTTCCATTGGTGTACCATGTCCCTGTCGGCGACATCAAAAGCGCTTTCTTTAATAGGATTGTCTGTGTAAAACCTGTGTAACCTCATAACAAAAATATACCATAATTTTACAAAAAGGCACTTTCTGGTATACTGAGCGACATGTTAATACCAACAGTAATAGAAAAATCCCAATTCGGAGAAAGAGCATATGACATCTTTAGTCGTCTTCTTCGAGACAATATTATTTTCCTAGATGGCCCTATTGATGACCATGTAGCCAACCTAATTATTGCTCAAATGCTGTTTCTACAATCTGAAGACCCGAAAAAGGAAATCTCATTTTATATAAACTCTCCTGGAGGTGTGGTTACTGCGGGACTCGCGATAATAGACACGATGAACCATATTAAAAATGATGTTTCTACTGTTGTTGTGGGAATAGCTGCTTCAATGGGAGCTCACATTCTTGCTTCTGGTACAAAAGGTAAAAGATTTGCACTTCCAAATGCCGAAATCATGATACACCAACCTCTTGGAGGTGCAGAAGGACAAGCTTCTGACATTGAAATATCGGCAAAATGGATTATAAAAACTCGAGAAAATCTCAATAAAATACTTGCAAAAAATACGGGTCAAAGTGTTTCAAAGGTAGAAAAAGATATGGATCGAAATTTCTGGATGTCTGCAGATGAAGCTAAAAAATACGGTATCGTAGACAAAGTTCTGTAATCTCCTAAATTTTGACTTATTACCATCTTTCTTATATAGTACGGGTATTATTTAAATTAATTAAATAACTGATTGTTTTTGCCTTTCTTGATTTATACCGAAATTTACAGACGATCCGAACTAAAAAATTGAAAATTTTAAAATATTATTCCATAGAAATAATGCTGAATAGATTCTAGAATCTCGAAAGTTAGAGACAAGGGTTAACCGAAAAAATGTCATTAGAAAAATTAGGCTTGCTCTTAGGAGCAGCATCCCTAGTATCCCTCGTAGTGGGCTACTATTTACGTATTTTGGTAGCGAAAAGTAAAAAAGGCTCAATGGAGCTAGATATCCAGCAAATGATGCTGGTCGCCAAAGACAAGGAACAAAAAATTGTTGATGAGGCAGAAAAAAAGGCAGGAGAAATAGTGTCGACAGCAAGAGCAGAAATAAAACAAAAAGAAGAAGATGCTAGAAAAAACGAGGAGCGACTTATCAAAAAAGATGAGCTTCTTTTGAAACGACAAGCAGATATGGACAAGGAAGTGGAAGAAGTAAAGAAAAGAATTCAAGAAATTAAAATCATTAGAGAGAATGCCGAGAAAATAGAGCAAGAGAAAAAAGAAGAACTTCAAAAAATTGCGAGACTAACTCCTGATGAAGCTAGGGCAGAAATAATGAGAGTAGTTGAAAAAGAATCTGAAGAAGATGTTTTAGCAAGAATGAAAAAACTTGAACAGTCTGGAGCAGAAAAAATAGAAGAAAAAGCTAAAGGAATATTGGCAACGACGATTCAAAGGCTTTCAAACTCTGTTACATCAGACATGCTAACAACCAATGTTGCGATTCCAAGTGACGAGATAAAGGGTAAAATAATCGGTAAAGAAGGCCGAAATATAAAGGCTTTTGAGAGATGCACGGGCGTTGAAGTAATCGTGGACGACACGCCTGGCTCTATAACCATCTCTTCTTTTGACCCTGTTAGGAGACAAATAGCTAAAACTGCCCTAGAGAAACTAATCGCTGATGGAAGAATTCAACCTGCAAAAATTGAAGACATGGTAAAAGCTTCTGAAGAAGAAATAAATAAAACCATAAAAGAAAAAGGTGAGGAAGCAGTATATGAAACTGGAGTGCTAGGACTTGATCCAAAAGTTATTTCTATACTTGGAAGACTACACTTCAGAACAAGTTACGGACAGAATGTTTTAGCTCACTCTATAGAAATGACGCACATTGCTGGAATGCTTGCTGAAGAAATAGGTGCCAATGTGCAAGTTGCAAAAGCAGGAGCTTTGGTACACGACATTGGAAAGGCACTAGACCATGAAGTGGTTGGCACACATGTTGAAATTGGAAGAAGAATTCTACTGAAATTTGGTACAGATGAAAACATTATCAAAGCAATGCAGGCTCATCATGAAGAATATCCTTACGAAACTATTGAATCAATGATCGTTCAATCTGCAGATGCAATTTCTGGAGGAAGACCGGGTGCAAGAAGAGACAGTGTAGAAAATTACCTAAAGAGACTTAAAGATCTAGAAGCTGTTGCAAATTCATTTAAGGGTGTAGAAAAATCTTACGCTCTACAAGCCGGAAGAGAAATTAGAATTTTTGTCACTCCAAGCGAAGTAACTGATTTGGAATCAAAGAAAATGGCTCGCGATATCGCACTTCGTATCGAATCTGAATTAAAATATCCAGGCGAAATAAAGGTTAGTGTCATTCGAGAGTCTCGAACCATAGAATTCGCCAGATAAACCCTCAAATTTGGCAATCTTCTAGTTTCGCAATTCAAAAATGCTCGTCACCTTACTATTTGTAAGGCTTCTCGCATTTTTAATTCCTCAACGTCGAATCTTTTCCAAATTATGAAAGTTTAAATTATATTTTTAGTAATTTTGTGCAAGTTTTTAGAACTTATGTCAATGTATTGCGCCAAAAAAGCCTTACTGTATACTACAGTTAGTAGATAGTGAGTTTATTAGTGAGCTTAATCATTACACAAAATATGAACAAAGCAGGCATCGTAGATGCAGTACACGAAAAACTAGGTGGAACAAAAGTCCAAGCAGAGGAAGTTGTTGATCTAGTTATAGATTCAGTTGTTAACACCCTTAAAAAAGGTGGTGAAGTTTCTATCGCTGGTCTAGGTATATTCTCTACTAAAACTAGAGCGGCTAGACAAGCAAGAAACCCAAGAACAGGAGCCTCAATTTCAGTTCCGGCAATGAGAGTTCCTAAGTTTAGAGCGGCTAAGGCCCTTAAAGAAGCAGTTAAATAGTCGCCAGGTCTTTTTACTTGATTTCATTGTTGTTCGTTACGTTCGTTCCCGCAGAGTACTAAGTGTACACTTTGGTCACGATACTCACTCACAACTTCGAACTCAAGCAAAAATCCTCAGGCTTACATAATTTTCTCTAGAGGAAATCAAAAAACACCTACGAATGTGGGTGTTTTTTGATTTTAAATATATATGGGAAGTCCGGCAGGCGCTGTTAGGCACCTACCGGACGACAGAGAGCGGGGCGGCTGAGTTTTGGGCTTTGGTTTTTCAATCTTACCGAGACTTGCTAATTCGCAACGGGTTGCGACTTAACGTGGCTCGGTCATGGATTGTTGGCACATGTGCCCTGTGTCTCAATCGCGACGCGAAGAACCTCCGCTATTTATCCTATACCTCTTAAAAAATTTGTAAAGGGGTCAAAGAATAAACAATGGTCTGTAGTACGAGGTATGGTTGAATTTAGTACAGCTCTTTCACCTTACGAGGTGTAAACTTATTGTCTTTATAGTAAGTATCTAATGAAAAATTAGGTTTTATTTTATATTTCTTTAATTCATGGAAGCCATTCTTCATCCTATCAACCATCTTCAAAACAAATTTAGATAACTCATAGGGATTAAGCCAATAAACCTGATCTGCATCTGTATCGATAAAAACAAAAGGTCGAGTAATAATCTCATGGGGACATAGAACCGAAGAAATATTAAAGACTAGCATTGAGAGTTTTTCATTCTTACTGGTTTCAATTTTCATATAATCCTTAACTTTTTCTATTGTTTTCCACCAAGATTGATGAACGGAAGGCTTGTGAATATCAGCAATACCTCCAAATATCACACATTTAGTCCTTCCTCGCCAATACTTCTTAAGACTCTGAGTCGCAGAAACAAAGGCATTGAGGGTTAGCTTGGTGACTTCATCATTAATACCGTCTTTATTTAAATCATTCTCTATAACAATAGAGCCTTTAGAGTTTACTTCAAATGGATAAAGACCTAACGCATGTATATAAACCACCTCATCAACGGAATAGTTTATATATTTAAACAAAGAAGAATAATCTAGACACTCTCCAATTGAGCAAATCAGTGTTTTATGGGGCAACTTCCCTTTTCGAAGAAAAGAGCTCACAGGTAAAGCCTTACGACTTATGCCGTATATAATGTTACTGCCATCTTGAGCACATTCAGCCAAAAGGGCGCTTCCTATTGCACCGGTAACTCCAGATATGATTATTATTTTTTTCTTTTTCACAAGACAAACATAACATAATAATTGACATATTCAACTTTATGTGACTTTATACGTGTAAAGTAAACAATTTGTTTACTTATACAGCATTTTTAGTATAAAATATACCTACAAATATGAATATATTTAAACATCAGACAATAGAAAGTCTCGTTATTCACTTACTCACTGCTGGAGAAAAATCCACCAGCTTACTGCTGGATGAAGTCAAAAATATTAGAAAAGTCACCAAGCAAGGTTTTTACCGGGCAATTCGAAATCTAAAAAGGGACGAGGTTATACTTGTTTATAAAAAAATTGTCTCCCTCGATCCGGTTTGGATGAATAAGATGAAAGACATGCTGGCAAATATGACAACTGCCTATGCATTAGGGCAGAACTCTTTTGATGTCTTGGGCCTTGAAGATAAGGAAAATGTAATCTATTCTTTTTCAACAATAAAGAACCTTGATGCTTTTTGGGGACATCTACAAGGAATACTCATGAGTAATACCAACGAAAAAGAGCCTATCTATTCTTATGACCCACATTATTGGTTTTATATCGCGAGAAGAGAAAGAGAAAAAGAGCTATTAGAGCAGATTGTCCAGAATAAAAGGCAATTTCTTATGACCGTAGGCGGACAAACACCTCTAGATAAAATAATTAAAGCTGACTTTAACAATAATTACCTCCAATACAACCAGAATCAAATGTTTGATAGGATAAATTACTACGTTACGCTAATAGGAGACTATATTATTGAGGTTTACTTGGATGATATGGTGTCTAAGAGAATAAATGATATATACCAATCTGCACCAGCATTATATGAAAGTGTCGTTAGTAATTTAAAAAAGCTACTTGATTCCAGGACAAAAAATAGAATTAGGGTATCTAGAAACAAATCAAAGGCCGCGAAGCTAAAAAAGAAATTTGGGAAGAACTTCTACATACTGAGATAAATTTGTTGGCGATAAACGAACTCTGAAACAGGATAGCGGATGTCTCACTCCTTGGAAACCCACGGTTTTCCAACACTCGCTTCGCTCGTTGCCTTCCTCCACGGGAAAGACTTTCTTTCCCGACCCCTATCTGGTTCGACTCCGCTATCCCGCTAAAAGCGAAAGGCCTTATCTTTCGAGAGGCCTTTCGTCTGTGCGGGATAGCGGAGTCGAACCGCTCTCAACAGTTTGGAAAACTGTAGTTTTACCGATAAACTAATCCCGCAATTCCCTTCTAGTAACATAGGTATATTATCAGAAAATTATATTTACAGCAATTTTACAGGAGTATTTAAGTGATATAATACGCTCATGTTTTTAAAAGCTTTAATTTCAGTGTTTCTAGCCCCGATTATGTTAATAGGGCAAGTATTTAACTTACACAAACCGGAAGTATACGTGGCTCCCATTTCCACCACATCCCCTATTGTAAAAGATAGAGCCACCACTACAAAAACCGCTGTCACCAAAGAAAAAGCAACGACCACAAAAAAAGATATTAAACCTGTCACTAAAAAACCTACAGCAACTACAACAGAAATTGTAAAACCAGTTATACCAGAAGTTGTTACGGACTTTGCAGTAATAAATACAAATGCAAGAAAAACTATTGTTAATATCCTTTGCACAACAAAATATGGCGACCTTTCCCCTATTTCGGGTACTGGAGTAATTATTAGTCCGGATGGACTCATTCTTACAAACGCGCATATTGGACAATACTTCTTACTCAAAGATTTTAGAGAAAAAGATTATTTAAAATGCATAGGAAGAACAGGAAGTCCTGCTTATCCAAAATATAATTTAGAACTAGTTTATATTTCACAAAACTGGGTAAGAGCAAATAAAGCACTATTAAAAGATCAAAATCCTAAAGGAACAGGTGAAGATGATTTTGCTTTTCTAAAAATCACTGGAATGATAGACGGTTCCGTCATGCCTAAATTAAATTATATTGAACCTAACACAAGTGAAATAATTAACATCGGAGAACCAGTTCTACTAGCTTCATATCCAGCTGGTTTTCTCGGGGGCATCTCAATACTACAAGACCTCAGCCTTACGAGTGCAGTGACTGCAATACAAGATGTTTTTACCTTTAAAGAAGGCACTATAGATGTAATTTCTGTAGGTGGAACCGTTGTATCGCAAAAAGGCTCCTCTGGAGGATTGGTTGTAGATAAAAACACTTCTTTGATTGGAATCATTGCCACAAGCTCAGATGGAGACACGACAAGTAGTCGTGGATTAAACGCTATCACCTTGGCCTATATTAACCGAACAATGGAGACTGAAATGCGAACAAATCTTACAAAGTTTCTTGCCATAGACCATGATGTATTCGCAAAAAATTTTGGAACTAGTATAAGAATAGAATTAACGAAACTAATTACTGATGAACTTTTAAAATAAGAACTATTTTTTTGGTTCAGCCGAAATCTGAACTATCATTTGAAAATTATCTTCTTTAATAGCTTTATTCGGCTTCTCAAAACCACACTTCGTGCATTTATGTAAAATAATATACTCACCCCCCTTTTTGTTTACTCCAATAGGCTCCATCATCCCCTTGCAGATGTTTGCTCTGTCCCCCGGTGAAATATCTACGTGTTTAGACCAAAGGCAATTTGGGCAGTGGTTTGTGTAACCATTCCCCACCACCTCTTCCCCACATTTTTCACAAACAAAATTTTCAGTATTCTTTATAAAAACCATATTACAAATTTACTTCTCTGTATAATATTTCGTATTCTCCACCCTCATGCATTATTTTATTATATATCTTTATATTCATATCATCATATAACCTTTGAGCATTTTCCTCTCCCGTATCGGTTGTTGTCCAAAGTTTAAATTTTTTATAACCCATTTCCCTAGCTTTTTCCATGGTTAATTTTAAAACTTCCCTACCTACACCTTTCCCACGATAGTCTGGCAATACCCCATACCAGCCTAACCAAATATCCCCTGGTTCATGTTTATAACTATTATACAAACCCGTTAAAGCAATAATCTTTTTATCATCACCTTTTACAACATAATACTGCCAAAATCTTTCATCTCTCCATGCTGGATTGTTTTTGTCCAAAAATTCATCGTAATGACGCCTTGCGATTTCAACATCATCTGGAAATATCTTATTTAAAACATCTAGAGATTCCTCGTAATTATCTTTTGATAGAAGTTCGAAATAAATATTCATAACTAAAATATATCAGATTTTGACAAAATTCATAAATTAATTATGATTTTAAATGGAGACGCCATATGAACATGTCCGTGCTTGCTGTCGCCGGGATCTTCTTCCTCATCGCCAGAGCTGGATACCTCGAGTACAAGAAGTCTGACGCCTACAGGAACAGGGGTCGACGCCGAGGAAAGTGGTACGCGGGACTTGTCCCCTAACACCACACCTCCAGCCCTTCACCGCCAGCCCATTTGTTTGTGGCTGGCGGTTAAAGTTTATCCTAATTTTTTAAAATAATTATCCAATACATCAAAATACCAAGTACCATCATTAACGGTTTTAAAATTTTCTTTATTTACCCATGTAAAGTTATTGTGTTCTTCACTTAATCCAATTTCTCCTGAAATATATTCACATTCATAAAAAACTATAAAAAATTTCTTGCCAGCGTGTCTATGTCCATCTGGGTACTCATCAATTGAGGTGTAGAATGGTTTTCCTATTGAAATTTCTAAACCAGTTTCTTCAATAACTTCCCTTTTTAATGCATCAATAGAGTTGTTCTCGCCCACCTGAACCTTACCTCCGGGATAATCTAAACCCTCATCCGGATCATTTAAGGTTAGGATGCTGTCACCTTTTTTAATAAAAGCCTTTTGAACAACATAAAATAATTGCTCTTGTTCCATAAATTGTCGGGGTGTTGGGATTCGAACCCAAAGTCGCCTGTTCCC
>CAYRHZ010000009.1:0-14543 GCA_964424295.1 uncultured Candidatus Saccharibacteria bacterium
GGTAAAATATTGGACGTTGTACAGGTGGGGTATGAGCTAAACGGCAAAGAAATCCGCCCTCCAAAGGTTAAGGTCGCCCATTTCGAATAATGAACATCATTAAATCACAAAGTAATATTGTTGAAAAAGTACTCCGGGACAAGGATGGTAAACTTATTCGTGCAAGATTTTTTGTGTATGAAAATGGTGGCAGAATCAAGGCTAGACTACTCGACTTTGTTTACCTTGCCGAACAAGCTCTTATTTCCTCTACAAACTTTTTACTTTCTACTGTTTCAAAAACTAAAGCAATTGTTACAAAGTTTTCTAGTGTTAAAACTTACACAACTCCTTTTGTAATTTTAAATACTATTTATTTTTCAGGTTCTAAACCTCGCGCACCAACTTTAGATTAATTTTGTTTTCGAATTTACTAATTTTATTCAACCACGCGCTTTCATAATTTGGATGAAATCCAAAGTTGAGAGTTTGAAAATGAGAGGAGGCGTATCGAGTATACGATGACGAAAATTTTCAAAGTCGAAACAAGGAGTTCGCCAAATTCGGAAGCTCTGTGACTAACACACAAAACACATGTCTAAAATAATTGGTATCGATTTAGGAACGACTAACAGTGCCGTTGCCATAATGGAAGCAGGGCAACCTAAAATATTAGAAAACGCAGAAGGTGCAAGAACAACACCTTCAATAATCGCAGTATCAAAAACTGGCGAAAGACTAGTAGGACTTCTTGCAAAAAGACAAGCAGTAACAAACCCAAAAAACACAGTTTTCGGAATTAAAAGATTCATTGGGCACACCTTTGAAGACGAAGTGGTTCAGAAAGACAAAGGTATTGTTCCTTTTGAAATCTCAAAATCAGCAACTGGAGGAGTGAAGGTAAAAATGGGGGAAAAGGAATCTAGTCCTGAGGAAATCTCTGCGATGATTCTTTCTAAAATAAAAGCAGATGTTGAAGCAAAAATAGGGGAGAAAGTGACACAGGCAATCATTACTGTTCCTGCTTACTTTAACGATGCCCAAAGACAAGCAACAAAAGACGCCGGAGCTATTGCGGGCCTAGAAGTTCTCCGAATTATAAACGAACCGACAGCAGCAGCACTTGCTTATGGATTCGACAAGGGGAAAAAAGAAGAAAAAATCGTAGTGTTCGACTTTGGAGGAGGAACATTTGATGTTTCAGTTCTAGAAGTAGGGGACTCTGTTATTGAAGTAAAATCTACAGACGGAGACTCGCACTTGGGAGGAAAGGACATCGATCAGAAAATCATAAACTTCTTGGCAGATGAATTCAAAAAGGAGTCCGGTATAGATTTAAGAGGGGACACACTAGCACTACAGCGACTAGATGAGGCAGCTGAAAAAGCAAAAATTGAGCTTTCAACCGCAATGGAATCTGAAGTAAACATTCCATTCATCACATCAGACTCTTCTGGTCCAAGACACCTTCTTATCAAAATTACTCGAGCAAAACTGGAAGAACTAACGGGTGAGTTTATTGACCGAGCAATGGCAATAACAAAAAGAGCTATGGAAGCATCTGGTTTTTCTACTTCACAGATAAATGAAGTTATCTTGGTGGGAGGACAGACAAGAATGCCTAAAATTGCCGAGAAAGTAAAAGAGTACTTTGCCAAGGAACCAAACAAATCTATTAACCCTGATGAAGTTGTGGCTCTAGGAGCAGCAATCCAAGGAGGTATCTTGGCTGGAGATGTTAAGGATGTTTTACTTCTAGATGTTATTCCACTTTCTCTAGGTATTGAAACTATGGGAGGTGTAGCAACTAAGCTAGTTGAGAGAAATACAACTATCCCTGCAAGTCGCTCACAAGTATTCTCAACTGCAGCAGACAACCAAACATCAGTAGAGATACATATCGTTCAAGGTGAAAGAGCAATGGCAAGCGACAACAAATCACTAGGAAGATTTATCCTAGATGGCATTCCACCAGCACCTAGAGGCATGCCACAAGTAGAGGTTATGTTCGATGTGGATGCAAACGGCATACTATCTGTTAAAGCAAAAGACAAAGCAACAAACAAAGAGCAGTCTATTAGAATTGAAGCAAGATCTAGTCTATCTAAAGAAGAAATTGAGAAGATGCAAAAAGATGCAGAAATGCACGCAACTGATGACTTGAAGAAAAAAGATCTTGTTGAAGCAAAGAATATTGGTGAGCAACTTATCTACACAGCAGAAAAAGCCATGAGAGATGCTGGAGACAAGATTTCAGCAGAAGTAAGAACTGGTGTAGAAAACAAAGTTACAGATCTTAAAGGCGTCCTTGCAAACACAAATGCAGATCTTGAAGCAATAAAGAAAGCTACAGTAGAACTGTCTAACGAGACTTCAAAGATAGGTGAGGCAATGAATAAGGCTACGCAAGAAGCACCTAAAACTGAAGGTGGCACAACTGAAAACCCAGTTAGAGATGCCGACTTTGAAGAAAAGAAACCGGAAGAAAATAAATAGCTACAAATAGAACACTTAGTCAATGTGTACATATCGACCTAAATACCTATAATAAAACCTGATGAAAAAAGATTATTACGAACTACTGGGGGTAGATAAAAAAGCCAACAAAGACGAAATCAAAAAAGCTTTTCGAACTTTGGCGCACAAATACCACCCTGATAAAAAAACTGGTGACGATGCTAAATTCAAGGAAATTAACGAGGCATACTCGGTTCTTTCTGATGACCAAAAGCGCGCTCAATACGACCAGTTTGGTCAGGCGGGTCCAAACATGGGCGGATCTGGATTCGGTGGAGGAGGATTCGAAGGTTTTGACTTCTCACAGTTTACTCAAGGGGGTAGTGGGGGCTTTGAATTCGACTTTGGAGACATCTTTGGTGATGTATTCGGTGGTGGAGGTCGGAGACAGACAAAAAGAGGTCGCGATATATCTATCGACATAGAACTTTCCTTTGAGGACTCTGTATTTGGAGTCGAGCGAACTGTTCTATTAAACAAAGTATCTAGATGTGATACATGTTCTGGCTCAGGCAGTAAAAAGGGAACAGAACAAATCACTTGTAGAAAGTGTAACGGTAAGGGAAGTATTAGGGAAATGAAGAGGACATTCTTTGGTCAATTTGAGTCACAGTCTACGTGTGATGAATGTCGCGGTTCAGGCAAGGTTCCAAAGGAGAAGTGCGAAACCTGTCACGGAGAAGGTGTTTTCAAGCGTGAAACCGAGATAAAAGTCAAAATACCGTCAGGCATTGAAAGTGGCGAGATGATTCGCCTATCCGGAGCAGGGGAAGCTATCCCCGTTGGTCAGGCGGGCGACTTATACATAAAAGTCTACGTCAAAAAGCACTCAATATTTAGAAAGGAAGATGTGAATCTTGTTATGGATTTACAGGTTAAGCTAACTGATGCCCTGCTAGGCTCTGAGGTCAACATTAAGACTTTAGATGGTGATATTAGTCTAAAAGTACCTGAAGGACTAAAACACGGTGAAATATTGCGAATAAAGGGCAAAGGAGTACCCTATGAAAAGGGTAACAGGGGCGACATACTAGTAAAAACCTCCATAACAATGCCCGCGAGACTGTCAAAAGACACAAAAAAGGCAATTGAAGCTCTCAGAAAAGAAGGATTATAGAAAATAGCCAAAAGTTCAGCCCAAGATGAACCACAAGTTGCAAAATTTGTGGTTTTCTTGTGTGATATTTTTAAGCATTATATGGCTATAAATATAGCTATTCTAGGGCTTGATAACACCCAAAATTCGTTGTATTGTATTGACAAGAAGATTTAGATATGCTATTATATACCTAACTCAGAAGTTCTGAGTTTTTCTTTTAAAATCAGTAAAACAGCATTCATCTGCGTTGTTGCCATTCACTTTTACTCATTTACCTTATGACTTATAAGGCTCAATCGTAAAAGTTCTGGCGCCTAGCATCTGAAACCGTTTAACAGATTTTAATTACGATAGAATTACAATTTAACAAAAAGACTTATTTTAAATTTCACAGCAGTTAGTTTGTTTATGGTTCTTTCTACATTCACAGGTACAACTACTTCAAATGTAACAGCCCTGATAAATACACAGCCTAAAATAGAAAATTCGTCTTACAAAGTTGTAAAGGATATATCTAACAAGGAGATCGAAAACTTGATGGGTACTGAGGAGTACATAAGACAATACTTCAAAGATATACCAATCATGATCCAAATTGCTAAATGTGAATCAACATTTAGACAACTAGACAACCAAGGTAACGTTATAAAGAACAAAAACAGTTCGGCTACCGGTGTTCTACAGATCATGGCATCAATCCATACTCCTGATGCAGAAGAACTTGGATTAGACATTAAAACACTTGAAGGTAATGCAGCTTTCGCAAGAGACTTATATGAAAGACAAGGTACAAAACCTTGGAATGCATCAAAGGCTTGTTGGGGAAAGTATGTTAAGGATTCTAGTAATGAAATCGCTATAAACAAATAACTAATAAATATAATTGCAAAAGACCACCCGATCGAATGATTGAGTGGTTTTTTGTTGGCTGTGTATAACCTACTTTCTATACAAAATTTATGGAGTTATACTAATTAGACAAAAGGCCCGCAAGGGCTTTTTGTATTTTAAGGCTTAAACTAAACGGACACTCAAAAGGTGTGCGATTTTTTATATATGAGAAGACCGCAAGACGTATTTGTGATCTCTCAATCAAAATCTTGCGGTCGGCGAGACAATGCAGTTGCTTGTTTAGAACCCTCCGTTCATCAATACATTTACGAAGTAGATCACGGCGCTGAAACTCAAGGCTCTGAGCCAGCTATTTCTGCACCTGTACCACGGCTTCGAACATGTTCTTCTGTGAACCGCGACCTTGGTGTGGTCCATGAAAGCATCAAGGGCACCGACCAGTAGGCCGGCCGCGAGGCATTGAACTAGCATCATTATGTCCATCGATTTGCTCCGAATCTAAGATTACGGGTTTTGAGATAAAAATCAACAATTTGGAATTTTAGAGAAGTTCGGAAAAATGGTGATAGATAATCAATTATCGTTTTAAACACGCACAATTTTTTTCAAAACTTTCTTGCCTGACTTTCTAGGGGATAGAAGTGGTCAAATTTAAATTAAATACATTATTTAAAATAATCAATTTTAAGTTGTTTATATAGAGGGGAGTAGTATATAAGCGTGTCGCACAATATATCTTTTGAGCGTACCACCCATATGGAGTTACGCTCAAAAGATCAAAATGTTTTACAACGCTGATTACAGCATCGCAAAACATTTTGATAAATTATGTATGTTAATTCCCCATCAATATTATGCCTTCCAAGTCTTTTGGAGGTGCTACTTACCTACCTAAAAAAGAACCCTGAAAGGCTCTTTTTTGAAGGTCTATTTTTGTTCCCTAAAATAGGGGAGTCCCCTGCCCCAAGTTCTAGCTGTTAACTTTACTTGGCCTGTTTGGTTTTCCTTTTGATTTCTTTTCTGGAAGTTTCATCGACTTCCCGCTTTTCTTTTGACTATTTTTCATATTTAAATATTTAATATTAATTAACCAAGTTTACTTCTAAACAACTGATCAACCCACATGTAAAAAGCTTTAATAGCTTCCCATATTGTTCCAACATATTTTTGACCTGTAGGTGAGTTGTACCACTCTACAATATCAAAATGAAAATAATATTTTACTGCAACTAATGCGACTACAATTAGCACAATCTTAACAATGTACCCGTCTTGATTTCTTTTCATGTATCAATTTTAACAGTTTTAAATAAATTTATACATAGATTAGATTGATGGGAAATATGCCAATGGGTCAAGATAAGCTCTAATATCTGCAAGTGGCAGAACCGCCTCCTTGCACCCTCGACTATTAACATACTTTTCAATTCGAACTCCCTGAGTTGCATAAACACTTATATGTAGATGTGGACCAGTTGAATATCCAGTGTTTCCAGAAAAGCCAATTAGCTCTCCAGTCTTAAGTCTTTGCCCATTTACTGCACTAATTACAGAAAGATGCCCAAATATAGTAGAAAGTCCGTTGTCGTGTCTTACCATTACCCACTTTCCAAATGAGTAACACCCCGGATATGCATCAGTATTTCCCGTGCCCACTACTGTTCCATCTAAAACATTAATAACCTTAGTTCCAACTGTGGCTCTAAAATCTACTCCGTTGTGGCTTCCTGATGTATAAAGTTTTTCCGCCCCAACTGTTTTACCGAATTTTTGAGTTATAAAAACATTCTCAAGTGGCCATGAAAGAATGCTACTTTTAGGTTTTGGATAACTACTTGGGTCGATAATATACCTTAGTTGTGACTCATACTCAAATACCTCTTTTTCAAACTGTGCTTTTTGTTGTTCTTTTGTTTTTACTAGTTGCTTAAAAGCTTGTTCCTTATTTTTAGTCTCTGTAAGTATTGTGGCCTTTTCTTTTACTGTGTACTCTACGGCTTGTTTTTTTCCAGACAGATCTTGTTTCAGGGTCTGCAGGTTGTTTTTTTCTCCTTTCAAGGCACCCTGCTTTTCTTCCATATTCTTTTTCATAACCGCCAAGTCTTTGGTCTTATTTTTTATAGCATCTCTTATTCTTTGTACATCATCAATGTCACCCCATATATCACCAAGACTTTTTTTAGTAAGAATAAGACTAATAAGACTAGTTTCGTCTAGTTGTTGTGCGCTTTTTATGGCATCACCTATGGCTTTCTTGTTTACGTCGATGTTATCTAAAGTTAAATCTATTTCTGAATCGAGTTGCTCAATGGTTAGTGAAGTCTTAACTATCTTGTTTTCAGTTAGATTTATATCTGTAGTTATTTTTTTCTTCGTTAAATCCAAAGTCTTTATGGTACTTTCCAGAGTTTTTGCTTGCTTATTAGCTATCTCGACTTCTCCGTTATACTGTTTAATCTCTGCTTCGAGTTGTTTTATCTGATTTGTTTTTTCGTCAATCTTACTTTTTAAAATTTCAGTAGTTGTTGCAACCTGAGAATACGCAGTATTTCCTGTAAATGCAAACATCAACGTAATTAGAAAGTAGTTTTTCCATCTCATTTTATATTTTACTTATCGCGGTATTTATTCTTTTTACACTTTCGTCCTTACCAAAAACAGATAACAGAGTGAAAGGATCTGGGCTTTTCTCTTGGCCTGAAAGAGAAACTCGTAACGGCCAAAGTACATTTCCACGCCCTTGCTCGGTTGCGTAATCAAAAATATGAGCTTTTATTTTATCCGCATTTTCAAACTCACTTTCATCTAGCTTTGATATTGTTTCCAAAACCCATACCAAATGCTTCTTAGAGTTTTCTAGTGCATCCCCTTTCCAAGAGAGAAGGGAAGCCTCATAATTTGAAACTTCAAAATAAAATGCCAACTCCCCTGCTTGAGCCTGGGTATCTATATCTCCCCATTTTGAAATATGATCCAAAATAATATTTGCTATTTTATTTACAAAATTTGGATCATTCAACTTCTCACCATTTAAACTAGCACTACTTTTTAGACGATTTACTACTTCCCCCCTTACAGTTTCTGCTGGAAGTAACTTAATATGCTCCTTGTTTACCCAATCAAGTTTTTCTTCATTGAATGCACCCCCTGCTTTTTGAATTTTGGATATATCAAAAGCATCCACAAGATCTTGCTTGGTAAATATTTCTTTTTCAGTTCCAGGGTTCCATCCAATAAAAGCAAGATAGTTTACTAATGCCTCTGGTAGATATCCTTCTTTTCTGTAGTCGAGCAAATCTTTAGCACCATCTCTTTTACCAAGTTTTTTTGTTCTGTCATCACGAAGTATTGGGGGTAGTGTTACAAAAACTGGATATGGTATTTCTAATGCATCGTACAGTGAGAGAAATTTAGGTGTACTAGAAATAAACTCATCCCCACGCATTATGTGGGTGACCCCCATATTTAAGTCATCAATAATATGAGCCAGGTTGTATGTTGGGTAACCATCACTTTTTATCAATACAAAATCATCTAGTGCTTCTGGTCCAGCCTCCAGTTCTCCACGAACAGCATCAACCCACTTGTATCTTTTTATTTCCGGAGTTTTTAGTCGAAGGGGTTTTGTGCCGTCCCAAGTTTCAAAAGTCTCTGGCCTATGATCACGATATAGAAAAGGCCTTTTTTCTTCTTCAGCTTTTTTTCTAAAAGCCTCTAGCTCTTCTTGGGTATATGGATCAGGATACGCGAGACCTTTTGCTATGAGTTTGTTTGCGTGTTCTATATAAGTAGGAAGTCTTTCAGATTGAATAGCAGAACCAAAAGGGTTCTCTTTGTCTGGTCCATAATCCCAATCTATTCCTAGCCATTTAAGCGATTCTTGGATGTGCTCGATAGATCCATCTACTTCACGTGCTTTATCTGTATCTTCAATACGCAAAATAAAAGTCCCGTCATTTTTTTTGGCAAAAAGATACGCAAAAAGCGCAGTGCGTACACTGCCTATATGCATAAAACCTGTTGGGCTAGGTGCAAATCTTGTTACTACTTTTTTATCAGTCATAATTTTTATTAAGAAATGATTTAAATTGCTTTAAATGCTAGACGTCGAAGATTTTAAGAGCGAGTCGTACAAATAGTACGGTGAGCGAATAAAATTGAACGACAACAACGCAGATAAAGTGATTTTAATCATTTCTCGTGTTCTAGTCCAATAGCGATCAACTCTTCTGCAATAATTTTTGCCGAATCAAGTCTAGCAAAATTTTTAGCATTTTCAGCCATTTTCTGTTTAACTTCAGGATTTGAAAGTATCCTCTCTATTTCAGATGACAATACGCCTGAAGACAGATTTTTTTCTTCTATGACAATAGACGCTCCACTTCTAGCGTATGAATATGCATTAGTCCTCTGGTCATGAGAAGTAGTCTCTGGTATTGGTATTATAATAGAAGGTTTACCCCATGCAGCAATCTCAAAAATAGCGGAACCTGCTCTAGAAATCACAATATCTGCAATACCCGCTGCCATTCTCATGGTAAGAGAATTTAAGTAAGGAAGAGCTACATATCTATCCTTATGAAGACTTTCATGCAAAACAACCTGAGAGGTCTCTTGTATAACCGCAATATTTGCCTTACCGGTCTGATGAATTACTTGATATTTTGTAACAAGTTCAGGCAACGAATCCATAATTACTTCGTTAATAAATTTAGCTCCTAATGAGCCTCCAACTATGAAAATAGTGGGAACCTCTGGTTTAAATTTAAAAAACTCATGCGAGCCAGTTACAATAGGCTCTTCAATTATTTTTCGAATAGGGTTTCCTGTGTACGCCGTTCTGTCACTTTTAAAATAAGTTATTGCGTCTGGATATGATATGGCAATTTTTCTTGCAAACTTTCCAGCCCATGCATTTACCTTTCCTGGCTTACTGTCAGACTCATGTATGACTACTGGTATTCTAAGTAGTCTAGCAGCAACAAGCACAGGGAAACTAGCGTATCCTCCCTTTCCAAAAACCACATCTGGATACAATACGAAAACTTTCCAAACTGCTGCCAAAACCCCTCTTATGGTTTTAAGCCAATCCATTGCATTCAAAATTCTATTTGCCAAAGTCTTATCTCTTCTAATTTTACCGGCACTTACTTTTTGAAAAGTTATATTATTTTCATATAGCAAACTCTCATCATAAGGTTCAGTAGATAAATAAAAAAGTTCGGGTCGTATCAACCGATTTTCCTTTGCTAGTTCATTTATTTTTTCTGCGACAGCAATAATCGGATAGAAATGCCCTCCTGTTCCACCGCCGGTTAGTATTATTCTCATTTGATTTAATTTTTTCTAGTTGTCTTTGAAATATTGAGCACTATCCCGACTTCTGCCAGCGTCATAAAAAGTGCCGTTCCTCCATGACTTATAAATGGCAGAGTAATCCCCGATAGAGGCAAAATACCCACCATAGCTGCAATATTCACGAAGGCTTGGGATGAAATCATTATAACAATTCCAACAACCATTAGTCTACCGAAGGAATCTGGTGTTTTCGAGGCAATTTTTAGCCCTCTTATGGTAAAAAATATAAATAGAACTATAATGCCCGTCGCCCCAACAAAACCGAATTCCTCACTAGCAACTGCAAATATTGAGTCCCCTATTGGCTCCGGTAGAACATTAAATTTTTGAATACTTTGACCAAATCCTCTACCGAAAACTCCGCCACTACCAACGGCAATAAGAGACTGCTGGATTTGGTAGCCACTTCCAAGAGAATCTTGTGAAGGGTTTATAAATGTATTTATTCTAGCCTTAACATAGGGTCTCTGAGTCGCCAAAATTCCAATACCCAAAACACAACAAATACCGAGGACTAGAATGTGTTTCCACTGACCACCAGAAGCTAGATACACTGCTACACCTGCAAAAACAGTAATAATAAAAGTGTCGGTGTCAGGTTGTAATAGTAAAACAATTCCTGTGATAGCGATAAGTACGACAAAAGGCAAAAGACCATACTTAAATTTTTGAACTCTGTCTTTTACAGAAGCTAGCCATGCAGAAAGAAAAATTATAAAACCAATCTTCAAAAACTCTGACGGCTGAAACGACAAACCACCAAGTTTTATCCATCTATGTGCTCCACCGTGTGCAAAACCGAGGCCTGGAACAAAAACTAAAAGTGTCAGGACTACTGCGCCAATAAATATATAAAAAGCAAACTTTCTATAAAGCTTATAATCTATCTTTGAAGTTATAAAGCACGCGACAGAACCCAAAAGTAGCCCAAAGACTGTCTGATTAAAAGCGACACCTGCATACTTTAAAGATTGTTTTGAGAGAAGTCCAAGTGACGCAGATCTGAATATGAGATAACCACCTATAACTAGAATTAGAATTGATATTAAAAATGGTATGTCGATTTTTGTTTTGGTCATCCTTTTTTAGATACAATATTATAACACAAAACGCAAAAAACCCTTTAATTTTGGGGAAAATTTGTCAAAATTTTACAACTTGAAGGGTTCGTCAGATTTGGAAGTTTTAACTTATGAAAGATAAGATTACTCCTGTCATTGCGCAAACCAGTGAGATAACCCAATATCTCATAACAATTTTTTCTCTAGACCAGCCTAATGCTTCAAAATGATGATGTAGTGGAGCGACTTTAAAAACGCGGTGTTTGTTAAAATACTTATAAGAAACTATTTGTATAACGACAGAAAGTGAGGTCGCAACTAATGGTAGCGCGATGATAGGAAGCACTAGAACAGAATTTGTAAGAAAAGCTATTACTGAAAGAGTGACCGTAAGACCGAGTATTCCTGTTTCACCCATATAGAACCTAGCGGGAGGAATATTAAACCAAAGAAATGCCAGAGTACCTCCTGCTATTACTGCACACAAAGCGGAAATATCTATAAGATTGTGTGAATATGCTATAACAGAGTATGCAGTAAACACCACAGACATTACACCGCCAGATAGGCCATCCATTCCGTCTATTACGCTACTTGAAAACACACCGAGCATAACAATAATTAGAAATGGGATGAACCATATTCCTAGTTCCAATTCTCCGCTAAAAGGTATGTGGATTGTTGTAAATTGAAGCTTGTCGTAAAACCAATACCCAATTAAAAGACCTATTATTGTTATGAAAGCAATTTTAACTTTTCTGTAGATCAGTGGATCTTTTGCGTAACTCCCCTTTCCAAATATCTGCAACAAATCATCTGCCAACCCAATAAGTGATGCAAGAACTAATGTGCCTATGGGTATATATGTCTGACTTCTACTAAAGAAATTTAATTTCTCAGTTATTTCTCCAGGAAATATTTTTGAAAGAATAAATATTATGGTTATGGTTAAAAGTACTGACACCCAAATAATAACCCCTCCTATTCTCGGGGTAGAAAGTTCCGCAGAAGTGTTATGCACCTTTCCAAAATCCTCATTTGTTATATCGCCTGCCTCTGTTCTAGCAGACTTCTTCCACATTCGGTGTTTGTAGAAAAAGTTCGTGAAAAATGGAGTTATAGAAATACCAATAATGAATGTTAGAACTGAAGGCAAAACAACTTTTAGGACATCAATCATGGCTTTTAAAAATCTCTATCTTTCTTAATGAAAACATTGTACCACAGAGCTAGAACCAGAAGTGTATATATTTTCCTTGAATTATCGGCCTTTTTGCTTAGCTGATCATCAATAAGACTTTTAACATAATCCAGATTTAAATGAGATTTGATGTATTCGTTATCAAGTATTGTTTCAAATATTTCTTTTCTTTCAATAGTAAACCAATCTTTAACTGGAGTTGGGAATCCCAGCTTTCTTCTGTTTCTAGTGCTCTCTGGTATCACATTTTTAAATGCTTCGCGAAGTAAGTACTTTGTCACTCTTCCCTTCCATTTAAATTTATCTGGCAATGAGCCCGCTAGTTTGGCGACTTCCACATCCAAAAAAGGTACACGTAGTTCAAGAGAATGGGCCATGGTCATTTTGTCTGCCTTTGCCAAAATATCCCCAACGAGCCACGTGTTAATGTCTATATACTGCATTGCAGATGAGTCGCTCAAACCTTTTGCGTATTTGTACAGCGGTGTAAGTGACAGGAATTTTTCTTCAGGAGCACTCCAAAGTTTCTCTAATTCATCTCGATTAAAAATAGAACCATTGAAGTATTTTTGACCTATGTACCAATCCTCCAGTTTCAAACTAACCCTTTTTAAATAATTTTTTCCATAAAATTCGAATGGAAGACTAGTGAAAAAATTTGTCACAAACTTTGGTAGCCATAAAAGCTTATCAGAATCCTGTGGAGTAAGATAAATATTGTATCCACCAAATAGCTCATCAGACCCTTCTCCAGAAAGTACGACTTTTACATGTTTCTTGGCCTCTTCTGCCACAAAATAAAGTCCAATCGCAGAGGGGTCAGCTATGGGCTCATCAAAGTGGTAAACTGCTTTAGATAAAGCAGAGAAATATTCATCTGGACCAATGGTCAGTTCCGTGTGGTCTGTCCCGAGAAAACTCGCAGTCTCTGCAGCTTCTTTTGCCTCAGTTAAAGTATTGAAACCAACTGTAAAAGTTTTTATCTTCTTATCACCTCTTATTTTTTGCATTAGAGTAGTTATGATACTACTGTCGATTCCGCCTGAAAGAAAAGCCCCGACAGGAACGTCAGCAATCATGTGATGACTCACAGAGTCCTCCATCACATCAAGAATCATCTTTGCAGCTGATTGTTCATCGAGACTTTCGTCTTGATGAAAGCTAAATGACCAGTATTTTTTTATATCTACAGAACCATCGCTACCAGAAATTTTTATGTAGTGAGCCGGTGGAAGTTTGAAAACGTTTTTGAAAAATGTCTCGACTAGTGGGTTATACTGATATGACAAAAAGTTTGCAACCGCTGTGTCGTTTACTTCTGCCTTAAACCCTGGAAAACTCTCAAAGCTTTTTATTTCAGATGAAAAAGCAACGATCTTTTCATCTTCTATCAAATAGTATAGTGGTTTTATTCCAAAAAAGTCTCTAGCGATAAAAACATCGTTTGTTTCGGTGTTGTAAATACAAAAAGTGAACATGCCACGGAGCATCGGCAACATTTTCTCACCATGCTCCTCAAACATTTTCAGTATTACTTCTGTATCAGATGTTGTTTTAAACCTATAACCTTTTGGAGTGAGTGTATCTTTTAGTTCCTTATAGTTGTATATTTCACCATTGAAAACAATAACTAGTTTCCCATCATCAGACGCAATAGGTTGCCTGCCTGTTTTTAGGTCTATAATAGCAAGTCGTCTCATTCCCAAACCCACGTTTTTATCCACATAAAAGCCGTCATCGTCTGGGCCACGATGTGTTATCTTTTCCACCAACCCCCCTATTACAGCCTCTTTATTGGCTATTTTGGGCGATATAACGCCTGCTATTCCACACATGTTACAAGTTTACATCACTCAGCTATATAATCCAAACTAGCCTTAACCAGAGCCTCCATGTCGCTAAATCTACCTTCTAAAGTTGAACCTAGAACTGTGATTATAATTGGCCTGCCAATACTTGGATCAAAAGCAATAACCAGGTTACCTCCAGCCATATCTGTAAATCCTGTTTTAGAAGCAAACAATCCAGGGATTTCATTTACAATATCGTTTGTGTTTTTTGCGTTGTGCTTTCTGTCATCAGAATTGATAGATAATTTTTGATACTTTGTTGCTTCCAAAATTTCAGGATGTTTTAAAATTAAATATTTCATAAGGTCACTAACATTCTGAGCTGAGCTATATCCCCCACTTACCTTTGTATCGACATCTAGTCCAGTTTCATTTACAAAAAATGTTTGTTCCAATTCCATATCTTTTGCTTTTAGATTCATTTTTTCTATAAAATCCTTTCTACCCATATCATAATCATTTGTATTAGAAGTTACAGCTCCTATAACAGAGGCTACAGATCGCATTCCGTCGTTTGATGAAGTAACGAGTGAGAAATCTAGTAAATCCATAAGCTCCCAAGATTCTGCTGACAATAAGCCGCTATCACCCTCTTCTTTTAGGAAATCACTTTTGATTGTTATATT